>CAYYFY010000373.1:0-2456 GCA_964471035.1 uncultured Eubacteriales bacterium | reverse complement strand
AATTCGCGCTTCTTCATGAGCTTGAGCGCTTAAGCGGCGTTCCCGTGCCGGTGCCCCTCTTGGGACTGAAAGACAAACAGGTGCGCTTTGATAAGGTATATGACAAAAACAACATGACCGAAGCGGTCTTTGCGATGCTCGGCATCTGATACGGAGGATTTGTGGCGGTATTTGCGATAGGAGACACGCACCTCTCCCTCTCGTGCGATAAGCCGATGGACATCTTTAAGGGTTGGGACAATTACGCCGACAGGCTGAAAACGAATTGGAATAAGGTCGTTTCGGACGGCGACACGGTCGTCATTCCCGGCGACGTCTCCTGGGCGATGTCGCTGCCCGAGGCTGTAAAGGATTTCGGGTTTTTGCATGAACTGAAGGGCAAAAAGCTCCTGCTCAAGGGCAATCACGACTACTGGTGGAACACACTCGGCAAAATGAATGCCTTTCTTTCGGAAAACGGGTTCGATTCCATCGCTTTTATTCACAATAGCGCCGCCGCCGCGGGTGCTATTGCCGTCTGCGGTACGCGCGGCTGGTCGTTCGAGGACGGCGAAAACGATAAAAAGGTTTTGCTGCGCGAGGCGGGACGGCTCAAAGCGTCGATTGACGCGGCAAAAAAGCTCAATGGAGAGCCAATAGTGTTTCTGCATTATCCGCCGCTCAGCGATACCGAGCTATGCCGAGAGCTGTGCGATATACTGGTCGGCGAAGGGATAAAACGCTGCTATTTCGGGCATCTGCACGGTTTTGTCGCCCCGCAGAACGCTTCAATGGAGTATGAGGGCGTCCGTTTTGAGCTTGTTTCCGCCGATCACTTGGGCTTTTGTCCGAAATTTATCGGATGAAAATCAAAAAAGGGGTTGGCAGAGCCGCCTTCTTATGGTATACTACATCGGTTAAAATATTTTTAAGGTTGAGATCGGCTTCGCTTATTTTTTGCGGAGCCTAGGAAAGGAACAGACAATGAGTATCAAATCGTGCGAAAAGACAGGAGCTAATACTGTCGAGCTTCAGCTCACAGCCGATGGGGCTGCGTTTGAAGCGGCTGTAGTCAAGGCATATCAAAAAACAAGAGGCCGCTATAATGTCCCGGGTTTCCGCAGAGGCAAAGCCCCCCGTAATCTGATTGAGAGGTTTTACGGCGAGAAAGCGTTTTACGAGGACGCTTTGGAAATCCTGTACCCTTCGCTCTATGAGGAAGCGGTCAAGGAGTCCGGCATCAAGCCGGTCGATCAGCCCTATGAGCTCGATGTACCCGAAATAGGCAAGGATGGTCTTGTTATGACCATGAAGGTCACCGTTGAGCCGGAGGTCGAGGTCAGTCAGTACAAGGGACTGTCCGCCGAAAAAGAAGAGGTTGCCGTTGTCGCGGACGAGGTACAGAAGGAAATCGACAACGCGCTTGAGAAGAGCGCGCGCACCGTGACGGTATCCGACCGCGCCGCCAAAGAGGGCGACACCGCCGTCATTGACTTTGAAGGATTCCTTGACGGTGTAGCCTTCGAGCACGGCAAGGGTGAAAACTACAATTTAGAGCTTGGCTCCCATTCGTTCATCCCGGGCTTTGAGGAGCAGGTCGTCGGGCATAATTCCGGCGACGAGTTTTCTATCGACATCACCTTCCCGGAGGACTACGACCCGCAGATGGCAGGCAAAGCCGTCGTGTTCAACGTCAAGGTGCATGAGATCAAGGCGAAGGAGCTGCCCGCTTTTGACGACGAGTTCGTCAAAGACGTCAGCGAATTCGACACCGTAGACGACTATAAGAAGGACGTGGAAGCGAAGCTTCTTGAGCGTAAGCAAAAGGCAGCTGACGAAGCGTTTGAGAGCGCCATCGTCAACGCGCTCTGCGAAAATACCGCGGCGGAGATTCCGGAAGTCATGATTGAGAAGGCCATCGACGACAATGTCGGCGATTTTGAGTACCGTCTGAAGATGCAGGGCTTAAAGCTCGAGATGTATCTCCAGTATATAGGTATGGATATGGTACAGTTCAGGGGGCAGTATAAAGAGGATGCCGAAAAGCAGGTAAAGCTCCGCTTAGCGCTTCAAAAAATTGCCGCGCTTGAGAAACTGGAGGCGACCGAAGATGAGAAGACCGAAGAAATCGAGAAGTACGCGAAGGCTTACGGTGTGGACGCGGAAAAAATCAAAAGCGCTTTTCCTGTTTCTGATCTGGAGGGCGACATTGTACGCAGAAAGTCAATGGATCTCGTAATCGCCGGCGCCGTTTCCGGCAAGGCTCCCGCCAAAAAGCCCGCCGCCAAAAAGCCCGCCGCCAAAAAGGCGAAGTCCGAGCCCGAAGCGGTAGCCGAGGAAGCGGCAGCCGAGGAAGCGCCCGTAGAGGAAAAAGCTCCTAAAAAGCCGGCCGCCAAAAAGCCCGCCGCGAAAAAAACCGCGAAGAAGGACGACGCAAAATCAGAATAATAGAGACTATCTTTCAAAAAACCGACAAT
>CAYYFY010000372.1:0-2458 GCA_964471035.1 uncultured Eubacteriales bacterium | reverse complement strand
CTTTTTGATGACCAAGCAGATGTTCAACAAGAGCATCATCGAAAGCTTTTTACCGCATCTGAATGACGACGCGGTCATCTGCACCATGCAAAACGGTATGCCGGAGCCGTCCGTCGCCGAGGTGGTCGGAGACGATCGGGTCATCGGCTGCACCATCGCGTGGGGCGCGACATACACAAGCCCCGGCGTTTCGGAGCTGACGTCGGAGACCGACAGCCTGACCTTCGACATCGGCACGGTCACGGGCAAGCCCCACCCGAAAATGAATGAGGTCAAGAGGTTGCTTGAGCTCATGGGGCCGACGACCGTCGTCGATAACTTTGCCGGCGCGCGCTGGGCGAAGCTGATTATCAACGCGTCCTTCAGCGGCATGTCCGCGGTAATGGGCTGCACCTTCGGCGACGCCGCCGCCAACAAGCAATCCCGTCTCTGCATTCTGCGTATTATCAAAGAATGTATCGAAGTGACCAAAGCGCTGGGCATCACCATCGAGCCTATTCAGGGTCAGGACGTGGTGAAGCTGATCGATTATAAAGATAAGATTACGGAAATGAAATCGCTGTTCATCATCCCGATCGTCATTAAAAAGCATAACCTGCTCAAGGCCAGTATGCTGCAGGATTTAGAGCATGGCAGGAAAACCGAGATTGACGCGATGAACGGCGCCGTTTGCTATTACGGCAAAAAAGCCGGCGTTCCCACCCCGTATAACGATATGGTGGTTGACATCGTCCACTCCATCGAAAACGGAGAGCGGACATTTACCTATGATAATCTGGAATTGTTCAAATCTCTGAAATAAGCGCGTTTCCTGTTAAAAACTAATGGACAGAAGGTGGTTAATGTATGGGTAAGTTAATGACTATCCTGGACGCAATCGCTCCGATAAAAGACGGTGACACGATCTTAGTCGGCGGCTTCGGACCGATGGGTTACCCTGGTCGCGTTATGCGGGCGATACTCAAACAAACCGAGCTGAAGGACTTGTTCTTTGTGGCGAACGCGGCCAACCAGAACTATCTGGTGGCTTTCGAAAAAATGCTCAAGACCCGTTCGAGAGGCTTAATCGCGACGTTCACAAGACCGAGCGCCGCCGCCGAAAAAATGTATGACGAGGGTACGCTGGAGCTCATCCCGCAGGGAACCTTCTCGGAGAGAATCCGGGCGGGCGGAGCCGGTATACCCGCGTTTTTTACGCCGGTCGGATTCGGCACAGCCGTTGAAGAGGGCAAGACGACCATGGTGATCGACGGTAAAGAATATATCATGGAAAAAGCTATTAAGGGCGATGTCGCCATCATCAAGGCGGCAAAGGTCGATTTGGACGGCAATTGCTTTATGAGCGGCTGTACAAAGAATTTCGGCGCGTTGATGCCGGCTGCCGCGAAATATACGATTGTGGAAGCGGAAGAAGTGGTGAAGCCCGGCAAAATTGATCCGGAGCTTGTTACCGTACCGGGCATCTTGGTTGACGCCATTGTAAAGGTAGGTGCTTAAGATGGCATTGGATTGGAGAAATTTTGTCGCCAGAAGAGTCGCCATGATGTTTCAGGACGGCGATGTCGTCAATTTGGGTATCGGCTTGCCGACGCTTATCCCCAACCATATTCCGGCGGGGCTGAAGGTCACGCTGCAGGGCGAAAACGGCGTGCTTGGACTGGGTCCCGCGCCGCCCTTGCATGAAATTAACAAGGATATTTTTGACGCAGGCGGAGCGTGGGCAACGCTCAATCCGGGCGGATCATACTTCGACAGCGCAACTTCGTTCGCGCTTATCAGGGGCGGACACGTCAGTATTACGGTGCTCGGCGCGCTGCAGGTCGATAAAGAGGGCAACCTTGCCAACTGGATGGTTCCCGGAAAGCTGATGGCCGGATATGGCGGAGCGATGGACCTCATCACCTGCGCGGGAACGGTTATCGTCGCCATGGAGCACACCAACAAGGGCGATCCCAAAATATTCAATAAGTGCAGCTTCCCGCTCACCGGCGCGCACTGCGTGGATTACATAGTAACCAATTTAACGCTTATCGAGGTGACCGCCGAAGGTCTGGTGGTCAGGGAAATTGCTCCGGACACCACCGTCGAACAGCTGAAAGCCGCGACAGAAGCGGACCTTATCATTCCCGATGACGTCAAAGTCATGACCGTATATAATTAAAGGAGGAACGAATAGTATGAGTAACCTTAAAGATGCTGTCATCGTCGCTTACGGAAGATCGCCGGTCGGCAGAGCGACAAAAGGTACATTGGTCGGAGAGTATCCCGTAAAACTGGCAAGCGAGGTCCTGCTCGGCGTTTTGGAAAAAGTCCCGAATCTGCCCCTCGGCGAAATTGACGACGTGATCGTCGGCTGCTCGACGCCCGAGGACGTACAGGGTCTGAACATGGCCAGAATCATTGTTATCCGGTCGGGCTTGCCGGACGAGGTGTGCGGCGTGACCGTCAGCCGTTTCTG
>CAYYFY010000371.1:0-2466 GCA_964471035.1 uncultured Eubacteriales bacterium | reverse complement strand
CGCTGAAAACTCTCACGTTGTCCGATGATGTCGAGGATATCGGCAATTACGCGTTCCAGAACTGCACAAGTCTTGAAAAGATCACATTCGGCAAGAGCGCGGCGCTCATCTACGCGGGTGCGTTCAAGGGCTGCACCGCCTTAAAAGCCGCCGCATGCGGCGAAACGATGGCCGCCATTGGCTATCAGGCGTTTTACGGCTGTACGTCGCTTGAGGTTTTCACGGCTGGCGAAACGCTTTCCGCTATAGATGATTACGCATTTTACGGCACGGCGATCAAGACTGTCGCGCTCGGCAAGGCCGTAGCAACGGTCGGCTCGCACGCGTTCCTCAACTGTCAGAAACTTGAGAGCTTTACCGTTGACGCCGACAATAAAAACTTTTCGGCGGCAAACGGCGTGCTTTTAAATAAAAAGGGCAATTCGCTCATTCTCTATCCGACCGCCGTCAAAGGTCCCTATGAGATTCCGAAAGACGTTAAGACAATTGCCGCCGGCGCTTTCCGCCACTCCGCGGTAACAGAGGTCACCTTTGCCGAGGGTTCCGTCGCCGAGTCTATGGGTACTTACGCGTTTATGGACTCTTCTGTGACGAGCGTCACATTTCCCGAAACAATGGCGGTCATCAGCACCGCGGCTTTCAAAAACTGCGCGGCTCTGAAAAAGGTCACGCTGCATGACGCGTTGACTGTCGTCGGCTCAAAGGCATTCGCCGGAGCCACCGCTCTTACGGAGATTACCATTCCCGGCAAAGTCACCGATATCAGCACGTCGGCGTTCGCCGGTTGTTCCGCGCTCAAGAAGGTCGTCATAGGCGACGGCGCGATCAAAATCAGCTCCGACGCGTTTGCCGACTGCGTCAAGCTGTCCGACCTTAAGATTGGCGCTTCGCTTGAAATTCTCAGCGAAGACGCGTTCTTAAACTGCGTATCCCTCAAATCCGTCGCGTTTCCCAAGAGTCTGCTTGATATGAACGCGACCGCGTTCAACGGCTGCACAGGTCTTCTTGGCATAAGCGTTGCAAAAGGCAGCCGTTATGCGGCTGACGGTGACGGCGGCGTCTATTACACCGACCCCGTTGATAAAACCAAGACTTTTGTCATGATGTCAGACCACTCTGCCGCTTCCTATTCCGTCAGCGGCGGCACAAACGCAATCGGCGCAGCCGCTTTCTCAGGCTGCTCGAAGCTTTCCTCGGTTTCTGTTCCTTCTTCCGTCCTCAAAGTCGCCGAGGGCGCGCTTAAAGATACGGCGTGGTATAAAAGCAACGCCGGCGAAACCCTTTACCTCGGCAAGGTGCTTTACAGCGCCGACAGGAGCGCCTCTAAGATTACAGTTTCAGACGGTACATTGGCGATTGCCGACGGCGCGTTTAAGAACACAAAGGTCGGTTCCGTCACGCTGCCCTCCTCGCTCAAATATCTCGGCGCGAGCGCGTTTGCCAACACCCGTGTTTCTGAAATGACGGTTCCGGCGTCTGTTGCCGCTATTGGCGATAAATGCTTTGCCGGTTCGGTTCTTCTGACGAAAATCACACTTCCCGCAAAACTCGGCAGCATCGGCAGCGGCGCTTTCTCGGGCTGCGCGGCGCTTCTGAAAATCGTTCTTCCCGATACGGTCAAGGCTGTCGCGAACGACACCTTTTATGGCTGTGTATCGCTTTCCTCCGTCACGCTCGGCAAGGCTGTCGCCTCAATAGGCGTCTACGGCTTCTCCGGCTGCAGCTCGCTCAAAAAGCTGACCGTTCCCGCCGCTTTGACCGAAATAGGACTGTATGCATTTTCCGGCTGCGCCGCGCTTGAGAGCTTTGACGCCGCAGATGGCAATAAAGTATACACCGCGGTAGACGGCGTGCTCTTCAAGCTTTCCGAAGACGGCAAACCCAATACGCTTGCCCAGTATCCGACAGGCAAAGCCGATGAGTACACGGTTCCCGAGGGCGTCGAAACCATAGGCGCCAAGGCTTTCTACGATTGCGACACGCTGAAGAAGATCACCTTTGACAGCGCGCTTAAGACCATTGAGGATGAGGCGTTTTTTGACTGCGACGGCATCACCGAAATCAACATTCCCGAGACCTGCCGAAAAATCGGCTCCCACGCGTTCGCCTCGTGTAATGAGCTGCGCAGCTTTACGGTCAACAGCAACCTGACCGATTACGAGGACAACGCGTTTGAAGGCTGTTGGTATATCAATTACGATGCGGTCAAAATTGTCCTTCAGGAGAGCTCCGGCTCGTCGCTGCTGATTATAGTCCTCGTATTGGTTGTGATCGGCGTCGTCGGCTACCTTGTTTACCGCAAGAAGTCCAGAGAGAGCGACGAGGCTGCCCTGATCGCGGAAAAAGCGGCTGAGGCCGAAAGAGAGGCAAAAGCGAAAAAAGACGCTAAGAAAAACGATAAGAAATAAATCCGCAAATTGCAATAGCAAGTTGCAATAGTCAGCAAAGTTTCTTGTAGGAGAAACC
>CAYYFY010000370.1:0-2485 GCA_964471035.1 uncultured Eubacteriales bacterium | reverse complement strand
AACTGGATCATTACGGATTGGTTCCGCACGCAGGCGTATTACAACTCCAGCGACTGGCGCGCCACCTGGAGCGGCGAGGGCGGCGGCGTGTTGCTCAACCAGTGCCCGCACAATCTCGACCTCTGGCAGTGGATTTGCGGAATGCCAAGCAAGATTACCGCCGTCTGCCACGAGGGCAAATGGCACGACATCGAGGTCGAGGACGACGTCATGATCTATGCCGAGTATCCGAATGGCGCCACCGGCACCTTCATCACCACGACCGGCGACTGCCCCGGCACCAACCGCCTTGAGATAACCCTTGACCGCGCCCGACTCATCTGCGAGAAGGGGACGCTGACGGTTACGGAGCTTGAGAAAGGTACGGCGGAGTTCAGTAAAAACTCGTCCGCGGGCTTCGGCAGGATCAAGAGCAATACCTATACCGCCGAGCTTGACGGGGAAAATCCGCAGCATGTCGGTGTGTTGAACGCTTTTTCCGCCGCTATTCTTACGGGAGAGCCTTTAGTAGCCAAGGGCGAGGAGGGTTTAAACGAGCTGATGATCTCTAACGCCGCCTTTTTATCCTCGTGGCTCGGAAAACCCATAGAGCTGCCGGTGGACGAGGACGTTTTCTACGCGGAGCTTCAAAAGAAGATTGCACAGTCAGCCCAAAAGAAAACCGTCAATAAAATCGTGCAAGGTGATATGTCTTCTACATTTTGATTGTATCGCCGCATACTGGGAGAGTAAAATGTTCAAAAACAAGAAATGGATCGTCGCGGTGATAAGCTGCCTGCTTGCCGCGTTTGCCGTCGGAATCACCGTGAGCAGTCAGGGCAGCAATTCGCCGGATGCGAGCGTCTCTGCATTTGCCGCCGGACAGGAGGAACCGTTGAATAACGGGGAGAACCCGGAATCGACGACAAAGGGACACGTCGTCATCGAGCCGACCGTTGAGACGACCAAGCGTAATAAGATGACGGAGACCATACCGAAAACGACCGCCGCGGTGAGGCCGACAGTGAGACCGACGGTGAGGCCGACCGCGAGACCGACCGCGAGACCGACCGCGAGGCCGACCGCGAGACAGACGACACGCGCCGCAAACGCTAACGCCGGTACGGCGGAGCGCTGTATCATCACGTTTGTTACAAACGGCGGTACCGCGATCGCCAGTCAGACACTGGTTGTCGGAAACTACGTCAAAAAGCCGGCGAATCCGCTGCGCGCAGGCTTCACATTTGCCGGCTGGTACAAGGATACCGCGTTGACTCAGCCCGTTAATTTTAAGACGGATCGGGTAAAGAGCAGTGTTTTCATTTACGCGAAATGGACAAAATCCACCAGCACCGTGACGTATAAGATTACCTTTAAAGGCGACGCCGCGGGAGGCGGAACCATTACCGCCAGCCCCGCCGAGGCGTCTCCCGGCGAACGGGTTCTACTCACTGTCGTTATGGACGAGGGCAAGATGTTAAAGGGGGGCACCCTGACAATCAATGGCAAAAAGAGCGATGTGCTGTATTTTACCATGCCTGAGAAGAATGTCGTCATCACCGCTCAATTTGATAACGCGCCCGTCGAAGTCGAAGAGGGGAATCACGTCGGCAAGCGTCTGCTCCTTGTAATCGTCGGACTGCTGCTCGTCTGCGCGACGCTCGTCGTCATTGCCTTTACCATGCGCGACAAGCCTATCGGCGCAAGGGCTGAGGAGTGGAATGACCCCGGTATCGTCCTGTCCGACTATAAGGATAAGCTGCCGCAGGACACCGACGGTTCCATTGTCCCCGATGAACCCGAAAAATAATACACATTTTCAAAGGCAGACCGACAAATCGAATTGTTCAAACTGCCGATTATCAGCTTTTCTCTTGACATAGCCGATAATCGGCGTATAATTATGCATATAAGCGTAGATAAATATACAACTGCGGGGAGGCACCATCATGGATAAAAAGGACATTAAAAAGGTTGTACTTGCCTATTCGGGAGGACTGGATACTTCCATTATTATTCCGTGGCTCAAGGAAAACTACAACGACTGTGAGGTTATCGCGGTCTCCGGCGATGTCGGACAGGGGACGGAGCTTGACGGTCTCGAGGAAAAAGCCATCAGGACAGGCGCTTCAAAGCTCTACATCGAGGACTTGAAGAAGGAGTTCGCCGAAGATTTCATTTTTCCGACGCTCAAGGCGGGCGCGGTCTATGAGGGAGAATATCTTCTCGGCACGTCGTTCGCGCGTCCGGTCATCGCCAAAAGGATCGTCGAGATCGCCAAAAAAGAAGGCGCCGACGCCATCTGTCACGGCTGCACCGGCAAGGGAAACGATCAGGTGCGCTTTGAGCTGACCATCAAGGCGTTCGCCCCCGAAATGGCCATCATCGCCCCTTGGCGTGAGTGGAACATCAAGAGCCGTGATGAGGAAATCGATTACGCCGAAGCCCACAACATCCCGCTGAAGATCAGCCGGGAGACCAACTACTCCAAGGACAAGAACCTCTG
>CAYYFY010000369.1:0-2486 GCA_964471035.1 uncultured Eubacteriales bacterium | reverse complement strand
CGGCGGCGCGGAGGTTTCGGTGCCTTTTTGTACAATGAGCGTAAAAGTCTGTGCGTCCGGCTCAGAAGAGGCGTGACCTTTTTTAGGATCGGGCGCGTTTTTGGCGGCGACGGCGACACCTTCCTTAGCTTTTATAGTGAAGGTATAGGTGCCCGGTTCTATTGTCTGGGTAATATGCAGCTCGCCGGTCTTTTCGTCGATCCAAACGCGCGCGGGCGCGCCCTCCAAACTAAAACGCGGTAAAAAGCCGCTGGCTGTCACTTTGAATATGGATTCCATACCAGCCGTCGCGGTCACGCTGTTCGCGCTCGTAATCTTGATGGGGTTCGGATGCGCCTGCCAGACCCATTGCAGCGTGACGCACTGAGTTACCATGGCGGTACCCGTCGGGTTGCCCTCGCCGTCGAGCACGGGCGTGAGGGTCAGATCGCCGGTGCGCGTCGTCGTAACGGGGTTTGTAGTGTAGCCGTTATAATAATCCTGCGTGGAAAAGCCGTTGACGGTATATTCCAGCATATCCGCTGTAATCGTGCGCGTACCGGACGGATTGGCGATCCAGACATATTCGTTGTACTTCATCTGGTCAACAATTTTATCGCCGTCGGTAATTTTCTGGCAGGAATTCTCGATGTAGTCGAGCGAGCGGGTGATCTGGAAGTCGGGCAGCGCGGGGGTAATGCCGTAAATCACCTCGCCGTTGACGCATTCGCTTATGTCAGCCGACGCCTTGACGCCGATATAATTCGGGCAAATGACGTTGGTATAGTGCTTATCCCCGTTTTCGTCGATGGTGTAATATTCGGATTGAGTGGATTGCAGCACGTCGATAGGCGCCGTCGGAATGCTGTTCCCGTTTTCGTCGATATAGGGATTGCGGGTATCGAACTCGCCCTTGTCGTTGGTGGTGGTGCGCGCCGTGCCGGTCAGGTTATAGGAGAGGTGCTTACCCGCGTTCAGCGTGCCCGTTTCATAATCGTTGAACGGGGAAACGTTGACCGGACCCTTGTAATAGGTAAGCTCGGTCTGAATTTCGTCGGGATCGAGACGGTCGGCGTCCCAGTCGATCAGACGCTGCGGCTCGACCTTGCCCGTGATGTAGTCGTTGAACAAATCCGCGTAAGTGATTGTGATATCGGTGAAGGGAAGTACCGGCGTCGCGGGACCCGTAAAGACGATAGACTCAACGTAATCGCCGTTCTTATTTTTCACTTTGCCGATAAATTCAATCCATACCTGATCGTTATTGTAGCAGATTTTATCCGCTTCCTGTATAAACTCGCCCTCGTTGTTGGTCACATCCCAGCCGTCGGCGGGATAGGTGCGCACCTTATATCGCTGTGCTTTATCCGCATCGGCTTTATCTGCCGCCAGAATGTTTTCGCGTTTGGCGGCGGTAAAGGACTCTATGGCGGTTGCCGGAATAATCCAAATGCGGTATTTCAGTCCCTCACTGGGTAAATAAGCGCCGCCGGACGTATCGGGCTCCTCCTCGATAATGCCGCCGACACGTCCGGGACTGACATAAGTTTCAAGGAAGCTGACGCGGTAGCCCTTTGTATCGGGCTGCTGCTTTTCATAGATGGTCGGCCGCGCGCGCACGAGGTTGAAGGTCTTGTCGAGGATGGTGACATAGACGTCGATGGAGGCGTACAGCTCGACGTGCAGTAAAATATCCTCGGCGGACGCATTGACGCCCGCCCCGAGCAAAACCCCCGCTCCGACAAGGTCAAAGCCAAAGAGCTCGATGCCCAGCATCGGTCCGAATTTGATGAAGCCGTTGATTTCGCCGGTCAGATCGCAGTCGCCGGTGATTTTTGGCGGCGTCGGCTCGAAAATCGGACGAAAGCTCGTAGGCACATAGAGGAAGGTGCCCCCCTTGATGCCCATAGTGCAGGCGCTGGTTTCACGCGCCTCAATGTCGAGGCGGATAGAGCCATCCATGCCGATGACGGCGAAGATACCGCCGTATACCGAGCCGACGGCAAACGGGATTTCAATGCCGAGGAGCGGCACTCTGATTTCCTCGTGCACCTCCGCGTCGAGCGTCGCCACCAAGTAACATTCCTGCTGCAGCGTCATAGCAAGCTTGTAGCCGCCCATACTGGAGTACTTTCCGGTGACGTCGATCCCGCCTACGGCGATGCCGCCGGACAGCGTGACGGTGATGGTGGAGTTGCCGACCTTGCCTTTGAGGGCGGTGGCGTCCTTAAAATCAAACTCAATCAGGTTATCACCTGTCAGATATTTGAATTTTTTATCGTCGTCATCGACCTTCAGATACTGTATGGCTTTTTCGACGCCGGGCGCGAAGCCCGCGACATTGGCCTCGTTCAGCTTAACGGTATCCTCTTCAAGCTCAAAATCCTTGACGACCTCGTGCAGGGCGGGTTTCGTGACCGAGTAGGTGCCCTCTAAGGGCTTTACAAGCTGGTTAAGTTCATCATCGGAATCGAAAACACCGGAATAAACGGTCGGCGAGGTGACTT
>CAYYFY010000368.1:0-2490 GCA_964471035.1 uncultured Eubacteriales bacterium | reverse complement strand
AAATCGCCGTACTTTTCCTTATACTGTGTCTTTGAAATTTTTTCGTTTTCAAATGTGTCAAGGTCCAGTCGCGCGTATTTGAGATCTTTCAGGTTTTTATATTGAAACCATATACCCTCCGTCAGAAAAGCGAATGTGAAAACTTTTGTGTGGTAATAATTCTTTCCATAAACGTAATACAGATAATTATCCGCGATAAAATACCCCTCCGGATTTTCCCATAAGCAAAACGCGATTTTTTTTGTATCGGCGTCATAAATATCCGGATAAGTGATTTCAAAACCAATCCTGTCTTCCGCTCTTGACTCCTTGTCAACTTGAGAATCCGAATAGTAAAAATAATATAAACGGTCATTGTATTTGAAAAAGAACTTTGAAACCATTCTATCGTCAAGAATGGGTATCCTGTCCGCTTTTCCGTTCTGCCAATCCTCATTTAAATTATCATAACGTCCGAAAAAATGATATTGATCCGGCAGATAATACCGGATAGCGCTTCCGTCGCCGTACAGATCATATCCATCGCCGGACACGCGGTTTTCCGTTTCTGAAACATCATACGGTGGGAGTATCTTTCGTTCATATACACCAATTTGCGATTTGAAAACATAGCGACCGCCCAACGGGAACAGTATAACGCTTATCAGCACCACGATCAGAGTGACCGCAGCCACGCCTACCAGGTTTTTTCTTTTCAATGGAAGCACCTCCTACAAGTAATTGGTAAATCCACCATGTGGGCTAGCGTAAAAAAACGAATCGGTTATTCGCTGATGTACTCGCTTAACCATTCCCGCCCGTCTTCTTCAAAAAGTGTTATCAGCACAGAAAACAGCTGGTCTAATTGTTCAGCGTCCATGGGTGATATGATAGCGAGAATCTCATCATCCTGTAGCTTTCGGAATTCTTTGATCAGCATATCGTGCAGCTTACCGCATTCCGGGTGTTCTCCTCTATAACGCGGATCAGAGCTGGCGTTCCAATATTTATTGAGCTGTTCAAGCATTTCCTGTATGCTCATATATAATGAACTCCCTTCATCTTTACCGTTCAATTATCTTTATCGAAACCGGATCCATATCAATCGTTTCGCCGTCAGAAAGCTCAATCCGCGCTGTTGTCATCAAATCGTTATACAGCGCGAGCTTGCCGCTTTTCAGCGCGCTCATATACACGCCGCGCTTGTGTTTTGCCGTGAGCATATCCCTTGTCAGCGGCGAAAGACCCTCTACCGACAGCAGCGCGTCGGCGGCGTCGTCGATAAAGCCGTCGAGCGGCTCGCGCATGGCGTTGATGAAAATGACTTTACCTTTCCCCGTGTCGCCCGCCTGCCAGCGCTTAAATACGGACTGGTCGCCCTCGACAGTGGCAGGGCCTTGCCGCGCGTTTGAGCGTAAAATGGGATAGATTACTGTGCCGCCCGCTTTTACATAAGCGTCTATTCTGTTCAAAACATCACTTTCAATATAGTCCCCATCGTGGTTCCTCATAAGGAATATGAGCGCCTTGTATTTATTCTTTTCAAGCGCGCCGTCGGTGACCATGCGCTCCGAGCAGAAATCGTAATCGAGCTTGCGGCGCAGGGAATACACCTGCGAGAAAAACGCCGAGCCGTCGAGCCAGCGCACCGACGAATCGGTGATTTTAGTCATGGTGTCGGGGTACAGCACCGCGACGTCGATGACCGGCTCGTCTCTCTCGTCGAGCAGGGGCGCGTATTTGCTCCAGAACGGCGCGCTCTCGTCGCAGCAGTGGAAATTGCCGCTGTAATAGAACAGGTGCGCGCCGTTGTTGATTATAATATTGTATAGCCTGTTGATGATGCTTCGGGCGGTACCGTATCCGGCGGGCTCGGAGCCGAACATCACGCCGTAAAACCGCGCCGCGCTCGAGAGCATCCGCGTGATGGCGAAGTTTAATTCATAGCTCTCGTCCTCGTTGGTGGCGCGTATACCGCCTTTGACCGATACCATGCCCGCAGTCTGGTCGGTGAAATCCGTTCCGCACTCGCACAGTCCCCAGCCGCCGGACGACTGGTAGATGTCGTGCGATTTGAACTCGTCGCGCATCCACACCGCCCAGAGGTCGCACCAGCGGGTCATTTCAAACAGATACCAGTCCACAAAATCCTTGCGTTTACGTAAGGAAGCCTGACAGGGGAGGAACGTCTTAACGTCCGCGAAAGAGGCGACCGGCTCCTTCCACGCGTCCGAAAGCGTTTCGGGCGTGTTGTATTTATCCTCCAGCCATTTCGCGAAACGGCTGTGCGCGTCCTTGTCAGCCGCCCACCAGCCGATGTGCATATGCTCGGTCTGCCCCTTATAGCCCCAGTTGCCCGACGCCGGGTACTGGCTTTCGCCGTAGTTGCCTGTAGGCCCTAAGCGCACGCCGAATACGTTTTTGTTGCCCTCGTAATGCTTGCCGAACGCGTGCAGATAATTGACGATATAGGGCGTCTGATGGTCGTTGAAGATGGTCGGCACGTTGTTT
>CAYYFY010000367.1:0-2503 GCA_964471035.1 uncultured Eubacteriales bacterium | reverse complement strand
GACCTCCGTGAATTCATGGACATACAAAACGCCATGAACTGCGGGGCGGGACTTCCCTTGCCCGAAAAGACGCCGTATGAAATCGAAGTCAGGAACCTCAGCTTTACCTATCCGCAAAGCGAACACACCGTGCTGGACGACTTGTCCTTTATAATAAAGTCCGGGGAAAAGGTAGCGCTTGTCGGAATGAACGGGGCGGGGAAAACGACGCTTGTCAAGCTGCTTTGCGGGCTTTACAGACCGTCAGGCGGTCAGGTTTTTATAAATGGCGTCGATATTTCTCTGTTGAACCGTGACGAATATTATCAGACCGTTTCCGCCGTGTTTCAGGACGCGCGCGTGATGCCCATATCGGTGGCGTCCAATGTCTCCATGAAAACCGAGGAAAAAACCGATTCAAACAGGGTGGAGAACTGTCTGCGCCTCGCGGGACTGACGGAGAAAATCAACGCGCTTCCAAACGGAGCGGACACACTGCTTGTCAAAAATGTCAACGACGGCGGCGCGGAGCTCTCCGGCGGCGAAATGCAGAAGCTCATGCTCGCGCGGGCGATTTATAAGGACGCGTCCGTCATCATACTCGACGAACCGACCGCCGCCCTCGATCCGATCGCCGAAAATGAAATGTATCTGAAATACTGCGAGCTGACGAAAGACAGAACGTCGCTCTATATCTCGCACCGCCTTTCCTCGACAAGGTTCTGCGACAGGATATTTCTCTTACACGACGCGCGCCTGATAGAAACGGGTACGCACGACGAACTGATGGCTCTCGGCGGCAAGTACGCCGAAATTTTCGCGGTACAGAGTAAGTATTACAACGAGGAGACACAAGATGATGAAATATAAGGAGCTTCTTAAGTCGGTAAAGAAAAATCTGTCTACAATAAAGCGTGCGGCAAAACTGATAGAGAGCTTCACCCCGCATTTTATTTTACATTCCTTCCTGTTTTCCTTTGACGAAAACGCCTCGAAATTCCTTGGGCTTTACCTATCGGCGGGGATCGTAGACGAAATTACGGGTAACAGAAACGTACAAAAGCTTACCGTGATGGTGATTGCCCTCGTGCTGTCGGAGCTTACGTTGATGCTGCTCAGCAAATATTCATGGCGGAGAATTCGGGTAAATCAGATTATTTCCAAGCAGTGGGAGGAAATTTACCTGAACAATAAAAGCTTTTCCATGGATTACAAAAACATGGAGGATCCGAACATCAGAACGATGCGCCAGGCTATTGCCGACAACCGCGTTAACGGGGGACTGGGGCAGCTCATCATGCTTTTGACCTTTACGTTCGACACATTGCTCGAAATCCTTTTCGGTGCTCTGATTATGTCGGAGATTTTTATAAAACGCTCGCATCGGCAGCTCAGCGGGATACTCGCCTTTGCCGATTCGGGGTATGCTTCCTTTATCTTTTTAATAATTCTGTTTGCCGCTACTGTTATTATTTATAAAACGACCAAAGACAGTAAGCGGGAGCAGTATACCATACGGCAGCGTATGCCGCGCGTCGATAAAATTATGCGCTATTATCTCGACGATTACCTTGACGACAGCAAAGCTTTAAAGGATGTCCATATGTTTTCGCAGAAAGAGATTATCCGGCGGTCGTCATCGAAAATTTACGGCGAGTGGTGCTCTCTGAGCAAAGAGTATATAAAAAACATATGGGGGCTTGAAATTCACACGCAGTCTGTCGTCTGGCCGATGCACGGGTTTGTGTATGCCTTTGTAGCGTTAAAGACGCTCGCCGGCTCATTCGGTATAGGCGGCTTCATAAAGTACGCCGCGGCCATAGAGAATCTGCTGTGGGGAATCCTCAGGATGACGGGCTATTTCGCCTCTTTTGCCTCGAACAACAAATATATCGACGATTTCTTCGCGTATGCCGATTATCCGTCAGAAATGCACTACGGCACCATTCCGACGGAAAAGCGCGGCGACTATCGGTACGACATCGAATTTCATAACGTGAGCTTCAAATACCCCCATACGGAGGAATACGCCGTTAAAAACTTTTCCTTTAAGCTGAAGGTCGGCGAGCGGATGGCGGTCGTGGGCATGAACGGCAGCGGCAAGACCACGATGATCAAGCTCCTTTGCCGCTTATATGACCCTACAAAAGGGTTTATCACGCTCAACGGAATCGATATTCAAAAGTATGATTACGAGGACTATCTCGCCTTGTTTTCCGTCGTGTTTCAGGACTTCAAGCTGTTTTCGTTTTCACTGGGGGAGAACGTCGCGGCAAGCGTCGATTATGACGAAAAACGCGTCTGGGACGCCCTTGAGACGGCGGGCTTGAGTGAGAGGGTGAAGAGCTTTCCGGATGCGCTAAAAACACCCGTGTACAAGGACTTTGACGAAAACGGCGTTGAGATTTCCGGCGGCGAGGCGCAGAAGCTCGCCATCGCGCGGGCGCTCTACAAGGACGCGCCGTTCGTCATTCTCGACGAGCCGACCGCCTCGCTCGACCCGCTTGCCGAATACGAAATCTAT
>CAYYFY010000366.1:0-2524 GCA_964471035.1 uncultured Eubacteriales bacterium | reverse complement strand
ACCTATGATACGAAAGGACAAAACTTCGGGGTTGAAAGATGAATCTTTCAACCTTACCTCCGTTGCATCGATATAACATATATACTTGATTATTATAACACATGGCAAGTGTTTTTGCAATAGCTTTTTCTGCAAGAATTCATAATTGTTGACGGTTCTCCTCGTTTCATATCCAATCAACCAGTAAAGTAGTGCCCGATCAACAAAAACCGCCCCGCCGTATTACGGCGAGGCAGCTTTTATTGTGACTTATGATGGTTTCGCGGATTTTACCGCCGTGAACGAGCCATAGACCTTTGTGCTGCCGACGGTTTTGTACGCCCTGACTTTGAAATAATATGTTTTATTTTTCGTCAATTTGGTTTTGGTGTAGGTCGTTTTCGTGATTGTTATCAGCTTTGAATAGGTGCCGCCGCTCGACGTTGCCATCCAGACTTCATAGCCGTTTGTGCCCGTGACAGCTTTCCAAGTAGTCTTTACGCTCGTTGTGCTTGCTTTGGCGGCGGTAAACGATGCGGGAACCGCGGGGACGGCTTTCGCGTAAACAATTGCCGAATAGCCGCTGTAATATTTCGTTTCGCCAATCGTCTTATACGACCTGACCTTATAGTAATATGTTGTGCCGGTGGTGCAAGAGGCGTCTGTAAGGCTTGTCGCGGTCGTTGATTTCAGATAGTTGTATGTTCCTGTTTTCGATGTTGCGCGGTAGACCGCATAGCCCGTCACGCCCGACACGGTCGTCCAGCTGATTTTAATACTTTTATACGACGCGGACGCGGCTTTGACGCCCGTCGGGGTTTTGGGATTAACCGTCACGGCGCAAGCCGCGTAAGCGCCGCCGTCTTTGGTTTTACAGGCGATTGTCACCTTACCATACGCCTTTGCCGTCACAAGACCCTTTGACGACACCGTCGCGATAGCCGTATTGCCCGAAGTCCATATGACCTCCTTGTTCGCCGCGTTCGACGGCGAAACGGTCGCGGTCAGCTGCTTTGTACCGCCTGGGGTGATACCCGCGCTCGTACTGTTCAGCTTGATACCCGTGGCAAATTTTACGACCTCATATTTGAAGCCGTAATCGACGGCGTATTTTTTCGCGGCGCTTCCCTCCGCGCAGATTATTTTAAAATATGAATAACCGTAATATTTTTGATCGTACTCATCAAACAGGCATCCGAACGCGTAGTCGCCGATTTTTTTTACCGCCGGAAAAACGGTCACAGTCTCAAGCTTCGGACAATCCAAAAACGCACAGTCGCCGATGTCGGCGACACTGCAGGGAATTGTGACGCCCGCAAGCGATTCGCAGTAATAAAACGCAAACATACCGATGTTTTTCACGCCATACGGAATCGTGACGCGCTGAAGGTATGTGCATTGCATGAACGCGCCGTCGGCAATGCAATACGTACCCGTGCTGACGGTATAGCTGCCGCTGATTCCGGCACTTCCCTCAATCAGATATTTACCGATATATAATACTTTGTTTTTCCAGTTCGCGGCAGTTTTATAATATGCGGTATTATAAAACGCGTTCATGCCGATTTGCGTGATTTTTCCCGGCAGCTTTATATTTTTTAGTGATGTACATTCGCAAAACGCTTCCATTTCGATAGCCGTGACACTTTCCGGAATGGCAACGGCGCTCAGAGCTTTACAGCCGGAAAACATCATCATCCCGATAACCTTCACGCCACTTGGTATAACGATGCCGGTCAAAGAGGTACAGCCCGAAAACACTTCGTCACCAAAGCTCTTAACGGTGTTCGGAATCGATATGGTTTTCAACGATTTACAACAGGAAAACGCGTTGGATTCAATGCTGACAACGCTGCTCGGAATGGTAACGCCCGTTATGGATGAGTTAAAGAACGCGCCCTCTCCGATGGCGGTAACGCCATTTGGCAAGGTGACGCTGCCTCCTGAACCAAAATACCCCCTCAGAACACCGTCAATAACCAGATATTTTTTCTCTTTTACTTTCGGAAGACAGTTCAGCAGTTTTACAGCGTTTACGAATCCAAAGCCGTATTTGTCATCCCTGCCGGTATCGCCCCTGTCCGTTGAAGACATCTCTAAAAGCGCGTTGAACTGATAGGCGTTGATGCTTTTATCGAGCGATTTTAGAAGCGCGGCGATTCCCGCGACATAAGGCGACGCGAAAGATGTCCCGTCCACACAGGAGTAGTCTTCGCCTTCGTAATAATAATCGCTTGTCGTCAGAACACCCTCTCCGGGAGCGCAGACATCAACCTCGTCGTTGAAATTTGAAAAATCCGATTTATTCAGACTGCTGTTAACCGCCCCTACACTGATAACACCCGGATACGACGCCGGAAAGCTATATATATTCTTACCGTCGTTCCCCGCGGCAGCCACCACGATACAACCTTTTGATTGGGCATATGAAACAGCCTCATACTCCGAATAACCGGCATATGAACTGCCAAGACTGAGATTGATGACATCCGCGCCCATATCCGCCGCGTCAATTATCGCCTCGCATACGTCCGAATCAGAGGCG
>CAYYFY010000365.1:0-2527 GCA_964471035.1 uncultured Eubacteriales bacterium | reverse complement strand
GCGTGTTCCGTAAAATCCGCGAATACGCGAGCGCGGACAAACTCAAGGAAATCGGTAAAAACATGATCACCGGACTCTGGAACGGCATCAAGGATATGACGGCGTGGATACTCGACAAAATCCGCGGCTTCGGCGACAGCGTCATGAACGGGCTGAAAAAAATATTCGGCATCAGCTCCCCGTCAAAACGCTTCCGTGACGAAATCGGCAGGAACTTGGCGCTCGGCTTGGGCGAAGGCTTTGTAACCTCGATGGCGAAGGTGTCAAGGGATATGCAGAAATCCATACCGGCAAGATTTGAAACCGACATCGCTTTGAAATCCAATGGAAGCACAGCGGGTCGGGACGCGGGCGGCGTCGAAAGCGGCGGCGGGATTGTCATAAAGATTGATAACTTCGTCAACAACCGCACACAGGATGTGGCGGCTTTCGCGCAGGAGCTTGAGTTCTACATGACCCACAAAAATGTCATGAGGAGAGGAACTTCATGAGCCACACCTTTACCTTTAACGGCGTTTCGAGCGCCGATTTGAAGCTGGTCGTACAAAAACTTCCGGCGCGTCCCGTTCCGAAATTGCGAATGCAAAGCTATACTGTGCCCGGTCGGAGCGGTTCGCTTCATGTGACCGACGGCGCTTTCGACAGCGTCATTTTATCCATAGACTGCGTGGCGACGGACCCCTCGCTGCTCCCGACTATTTGTCAGACGCTTCAGGGGTCGGGAAACCTATGGCACAGCGGACTGAACATCACCGATACATCTCTCGGCGATTGTTTCTACCGCGCGACGGTAATCAACATATCCGACATTGTCCGATTGTCCTCAAAATGGCGGTCATTTCAAGTCCAGTTTGAATGCCAGCCCTTCATCTACTACCCGACATACACCGTGACGCACGATAACCACGGCGGCGGTTTTGAAACGCATATCGGCACAGCCTTCGCGCAACCGAAAATCGTCGTGTACGGGAACGGCAATTTAAGCTTCACCATAAACAGGCAGGAGGCTTCGGGGTCTACGACTACGGCGACATACACCGTAAACAGCGTCAGCGCCTATGCCGCCATCGACGCGGAAACCTTCACGGTCAGCAAGGGCTCGGTAAATAAGCTGCCGGACTTCTCAAGCACAAACGGCGATTTTCCGCTGCTGAGCCCCTATTTTAATGTGTTCGCGGCTCTCCCGCAAAATATATTAAAAATCGAGATTACGCCGCGCTGGAGGTTCTTATGATTAAAATTTTTGAAAAGACCGCGACTTCCTTTTTAGGCATGGGGCTTGCCGTGTTACAGCCAATATCAGCGGTCGTTGAGGAGGAAATCAACGGAGCGTATACGCTGACGCTGGAAATGCCGAAGGACGACCTGTGGTGTATTGAGGAACGCGTCATCACCGCGCCGACGCCCAAAAACGGCGTTCAAGCCTTCCGCATATATTGTCCGGTTGTCGATTTGCAAAAAAGCAAGGTGGTGTATGCCCGTCATATCTTTTACGATTTACTCGACAACTTTATCGAAATGGCGTCTGTCAGCGGGAACGGCGCCTCGGCAATCAACACCCTTTTAAGCGCGACGCAGTACGCGCACGGCTTTACCGGCACCTCGTCGATTTCCGGCACGGCTTCGGCGTCCTTCGAGATGGTAAACCCCGTAATCGCCCTGCTCGACGGGGACGAGTCCGTCGTAAGTCTGTGGGAGGGTGAAATCGAGAGAAATAACTATACGGTAACTTTGCTGACAAAGCTCGGCTCCGACCGCGGTGTTGAAATCCGCTACGGCAAGAACCTGACCGGTCTGAATGTGAAAACGGACGTCGCCGACGTGGTGACGCGCATCATGCCTACGGGCTTAAAGGCGGACAACAGTATTCTGAAAATCGACGCTAAATATGTGGACAGCCCGCTGATTTCTAATTACGCGCACCCGAAGGTACGGCACAATCACTAGTCCGACGTGAAGGTGACAGAAAATCGCACCGAATCGCAGTGCAAAGCTGCCCTTGAGCTCATATGCTGGTTTGAGTTTCTCGCGGGCTGCGATTTGCCAAAGATAACGGCTATCGTGGAGTTCATTCCTCTTCAGGACACCGAGGAATATAAACAGCTTGCGGTGCTGGAAACCGTCTATCTCGGCGATACCGTCAAGGTGAAGCACGAGGGTTACGGCGTCGATATTTACGCGCGGGTGGTCTCCTATGAATACAACGCGCTGACGGAAAAGTACGACAAGGTCGTCATCGGTTCGGCGGCGCCCACGCTCGGGCAGAGCTTTTCCTCTCAACTGAACCGGATAGACGATGAGATAGAAAACGCCAAGAGCGCTCTGGAAACATCCGTCGAAAACGCGACGGCGCTGCTCAATAACGCCTTGGGCGGCTATGTCTTAAAGAAGCGCGGCGAGATTCTCATCATGAACACCGAGGACGAAATGACCGCCCCGAAGGTATGGCGCTGGAACCTCAACGGTTTAGGGTATTCCTCGACCGGCGTGAACGGTCCGTATACCACGGCGATCACCATGAACGGCG
>CAYYFY010000364.1:0-2528 GCA_964471035.1 uncultured Eubacteriales bacterium | reverse complement strand
CGGCGACCAGATGGCCGTTCACGTTCCCTTGTCGGCTGAGGCGCAGGCGGAAGCGCGTTTCCTCATGCTTGCCGCCAATAACCTGCTTAAGCCGTCCGACGGCAAACCCGTCACGGTTCCCACGCAGGACATGGTCTTAGGCTCCTATTATCTGACCCTTAAAAAGCCCAATGAAAAGGGCGCGGGCAAGGTGTTCCGCGACATCGACGAAGCCGTTATGGCGTATGACGAGGGCGACATCACCCTTCACGCGGAGATATTCATCCGCATGACCAAGACCGTCGGCGACGAGATCGTCAAAAAGCTGTTGCCCACGACGCTCGGACGCGTGATCTTTAATCAGCCTATTCCGCAGGACCTCGGTTTTGTGGACAGGAGCGATCCCGAAAACGAGTTCGCTCTGGAGATCAATACGCTGGTTGACAAGAAACAGCTCGGAAAGATTATTGACCGCTGCATCAAGGTGCACGGCACGTCGATTGCCGCCGAGGTGCTCGACAAGGTCAAGGCGCAGGGCTATCACTATTCCACTAAGAGCGGCATCACCGTCGCCGTCAGCGACGCGACGATTCCCCAGAGCAAGGCGGAGTTTATCGCCGAAGCCGAGGCGGAGATCGACCGCATCCATGCCTACTATATGGCGGGCTTCATCAGCGACCGTGAGCGTTCCCGCAAGGTCATCAAGACCTGGGACGCCTGCACCACGCGCGTGTCCACCGTCTTAACACAGGGGATGGACCCCTATAACCCGATCTTTATGATGCTCAACTCCGGCGCCCGCGGCACCGAGTCACAGCTCCGCCAGCTGGCCGGTATGCGCGGTCTTATCTCCAACACTGCCGGACGGACTATTGAAATCCCGATCCGCGCCAACTACCGCGAGGGTCTGAACATCATCGAATACTTTATCTCGTCGCGCGGCGCCCGTAAGGGATTGGCCGACACGGCGCTGCGTACGGCGGACTCCGGTTATCTGACCAGACGTCTTGTCGATGTCTCACAGGACGTCATCATCCGCGAGCACGACTGTCATTGTAAGGACGGTATCGAGATCAGCGACATCAAGGACGGCAACGACATCATTGAGCCGCTGAGAGAGCGGCTTACGGGTCGTTTCCTGTTTGAGCCTCTGGTCAATGCCGAGACGGGCGAGCTGATTATGTCGGACGATGAAATGATGAATGACGACAAGGCCGGCAAGGTGGCCGACTACGTCAACATGACGACGGGCAGGATTAAAATCCGTTCACTTCTGACCTGCGATGCCGAGCATGGCGTGTGCATCAAGTGCTACGGCTCAAACTTAGCGACGGCCGACCCGGTCACCGTCGGCGAGGCGGTCGGCATTATCGCCGCGCAATCAATCGGCGAACCCGGCACGCAGCTGACCATGAGAACGTTCCATACCGGCGGCGTCACGACCTCCTCCGACATCACGCACGGTCTGCCGCGCGTTGAGGAGCTGTTTGAGGCGAGAAAGCCCAAAACGCTCTCCATTATCGCCGAGATCAGCGGCACGGTCACGTTTGCCTTTGAGGAGAATAAGCGCAGCAAGCACGTCGTCGTCACCGGCGATGACGGCGCGGCTAAGAAATACCTGATCCCCTACGACGCGCGCCTTCGCCCCGAAATCAAGGAGGGCGTACAGATCGAGAAGGGCGCGTATCTGACCGAGGGTTCGGTCAATCCGCATGATGTTCTGGCGGTCATGGGTATCGACGCGGTACACAACTACCTGATCAAGGAGGTTCAGATGACCTACCGTATGCAGGGCGTTGACATCAACGACAAGCACATCGAGGTCATTATCCGCCAGATGATGCGCAAGGTCAAGGTCGAGGAGCCCGGCTCCACGCCTCTTCTGCCCGGCGCGTCGGTCGAAAAGCGCGACCTTGTCTGGAACAATCAGGAATCAAGAAAGCGCTGTGAGGCAGAGGGCGAGGAGTTTGTACCGGCTACCGCGTTGCCGATGCTGCTCGGTATTACGAAGGCTTCCCTTGCCACCGACTCATTTTTGTCGGCGGCCTCCTTCCAGGAGACGACGCGCGTGCTGACCGATGCGGCCATCAAGGGCAAGACCGATCCGCTGCTCGGACTCAAGGAGAATGTCATCATCGGCAAGCTCCTGCCGTCGGGCACGGGTATGAAGTGCTATTCGGATGTCGAGCTGCGCTCGAATTACGTCAACCCCAACGCCTTTAACGAAATCCGGATCGATTTGTAATGAATCCCGTCACCCTAGCCGATATACACAAAAAATCTGTTTGATATTTGGTAAAGGTGTTGACAAATCGGGAAAATAGTGATACTCTGTTTTTCGTTATGTTTTGGGGTTTGCTCTGAAGTTTTAGAAAGCAAACGCCGGACACGGTATTATTAAGCGACAAATTGCGAATGAAGAACCGTCTGCAATTTAATTTGCAACGCAGTTCCTCTAATCTAAAATCTAACGTCTAACATCTAACATCTACTTCCAAAAAGCGTTGGTTCTATGATTTCGTAATTAGTTAATAAAATATAAATCAAGG
>CAYYFY010000363.1:0-2542 GCA_964471035.1 uncultured Eubacteriales bacterium | reverse complement strand
CAAGGCAATGGCTAAATTTAACTGACTTTACGGCGCCGTATTTTTATGCGGTGTTTTTGGAGGCTTCATGTCCTGTTTTTTAAGCGCGCTGCAGAGCAGCGCCGAATTCGGGGCGCTGTTTTCCGGCGTATCAGCCGGAAAAGGGCCGCTCGGAGCACTCGGGGTCGTCCCCGCGGCAAAAGCGCACCTGATTTTTTCGCTTTGCGCCTGTACCGGTCGCAAGGCGCTTGCCGTCATGCCCGACGAGGCGTCCGCCTTAAAAGCCGCCGAGGATTTCAACGTGCTCTCCGGCGGGAAGCGGCGCGCGCTGTTCTACCCGGCGCGTGATTTCTGTTATGTCTCCTCGCAGAGCCAGTCGAGGGAATTTGAACATATGCGTATCGCCGCCCTCTGCGACATCCTGCGCGGCGACTTTGACGCGGTGTTCTGCTCGGCGGAGGCTTCTTTGCAATTGACGCTGCCGCCCGACGCGCTGAAAAACCACACGACGGCACTGCGTACCGGCGATAAGCTCGCTGTCGCGGATTTCTTATCCGCACTGGTTAACGCCGGCTATGTCCGCGCCGATATGGTCGAGGGCGCCGGTCAGTTCTCCTTGCGTGGCGGTATCCTCGATATATATCCCCCGACGACCTCAAGTCCCGTCAGACTCGAATTGTGGGGCGATGAAATCGACACGCTGTGCGCGTTTGACGTCTCCAGTCAGCGCCGCGTAGACAGACTCCGTGAGGTCAGCGTCCCGCCCGCCTGCGAGGTGCTGTTTCGCAGCCCCGCAGAGTTTGCTGAAAAGTTATTAGCCTTAGGCACGTCCTTACGCGGCAGGACCGCCCCCAAAGCGCGCGAGCTCCTCTCGGCCGACGCCGAAGCGGCTAAAGGCGGCGCGATGCCGCCATGCATCGACAAATATCTGCCGCTCGCCTATGAAAAAAGCGCGACGCTGTTCGATTACTGTCCGGACAGTATGCTGATCGTCTGCGAGAGCGGCGAGGTAAAAAGCAAACTGTCCCATACCTCCCATCTGATGCTGGAGGATCTGAAAGCGATGTTCGAGGACGGGAACCTTGTTAAAGGACTCGACAAATACTCTCTGACATTTTCGGAGCTCACCGACCTGTACGAATCAAAAAAGGTTATCTATCTCGACAATTTCCCGCGCGGCAGCTTTGACACGCCTGTTAAGGATCTGATCAATTTTACCGTCACCCAGCAACCGCCGTGGAACGGCACTTTAAGCGTTCTGCTCGACGACATCCGTCCGGCGTTTAAAGCGGGGTATACGATAGCCGTCACCGCCGGAACGCCGCAAGCCGCCATGAACCTTGCCGACGCGCTCGAGCACGACGGCGTCCCCGCCGTTTATTTCGCCGTCCCGCCCGCCGCGTTCCCAAAAGGGCGCGTCAGCATCTTAGAGGGCGCCTTAAGCTTCGGGATGATCTATCCCAATGATAAGCTGATGATCGTCTCCTACGGCAGGATAAGCGGCGCCGCGCGTCTGAAAAAGCGCGCCGCCTTCAAGGCCGCCGACGCGGTGCAGAGCCTTGAGGAGCTACAGAGAGGCGACTATATCGTCCACGCCACGCATGGTATCGGTGTGTTCGACGGCATCAACAAGATGAACGTCGAGGGGCTGATAAAGGATTACATCAAGATCAATTATGACAAGGGCGACGTCCTCTACGTCCCGATCACGCAGCTCGACATGGTGTCGAAGTATATAGGGCACTCAAGCGAGGACAAACCCGTAAAGCTGAGCCGCCTTGGCAGCCGCGATTGGGAAAAGACAAAGCAGAAGGTCAGAAGCTCTGTCAAGGACATTGCCAGAGAGCTTATCGCCTTATATTCGCAGCGCCTGAAAACACAAGGGTATGCCTTCTCTCCGGACATCGATATGCAGAACGATTTCGAGCGCCGTTTTATCTATGACGAAACCGATGACCAGCTGCGCAGCGTCGATGAAATCAAATACGATATGGAGCAGGACTACCCGATGGACAGATTGCTATGCGGCGACGTCGGCTTCGGCAAGACCGAGGTGGCCTTGCGCGCCGCATTCAAATGTATCGCCGACGGCAAGCAGTGCGCCATACTCGTACCGACGACCATTCTCGCCCTCCAGCACTACCAGACCATCTTAAAGCGTTTCGAGGGTTTCCCTGTCAATATCGAGATGATCTCACGCTTTCGGACGCCCGCAGAGCAGACAAAAATCCTTAAAAACCTGCGTTTGGGCAAAATTGATTTGCTCGTCGGCACGCACCGCCTCATTTCAAAGGACGTGGCATTCCGCGATTTAGGGCTTATGATCATCGACGAGGAGCAGCGCTTCGGCGTCGCCCAGAAGGAGCGGCTAAAGGAGCTGTTCCCGACCGTAGACTGCCTGACGCTGACGGCGACGCCGATCCCGCGCACGATGAATATGGCGATGTCGGGCATACGCGATATGTCGGTCATCGAGGAAGCGCCCAGCGACCGCTTCCCCGTCCAGACCTATGTTCTCGAATACGATTTCGGCATCCTCTGCGAGGCTATCAAAAAAGAGCTT
>CAYYFY010000362.1:0-2559 GCA_964471035.1 uncultured Eubacteriales bacterium | reverse complement strand
GTGCTGCGGGACGCCAATCAATCACTGATCGCGACGCGGATGCCCTTTTCCGATTTTGAAAAGATATTGACGGCGCTCGACAACGCGGGATATTATTCGCTTGAGTGCTGGGGCGGCGCGGTCTTTGACTCCTGCCTGCGGTATCTTGACGAGGACCCGTGGGAGAGGCTGCGTAAAATCAAGGTCTCCTGCCCAAAGACAAAGCTCCAGATGCTGCTGAGGGGTCAGAACCTGCTTGGCTACAAGCACTATCCGGACGACATCGTCCGCCTGTTTGTCAAAAAAAGCGTGGAGAACGGCATCGACATCATCCGTATCTTCGACGCGCTCAACGACATCCGCAACATCGAGACCGCCGTCGACGAAACGCTCAAGTGCGGCGCTGTCGCCTCGGGAACGATTTGTTATACGATCAGCCCGATTCACGACCTCGAGAACTACGTCAAATACGCGAAGCAGATGGAAGCCTTGGGGATTACGACGCTGTGCATCAAGGATATGGCCGGTATCTTAAGCCCTAAACAAGCTTATGACCTCGTTAAAGCGCTCAAGGAAAACGTAAAAATACCCGTCATCGTACATACGCACAGCACGACGGGGCTGGGCATGATGGCGCTGCTAAAAGCCGTAGAGGCCGGAGCGGACGTCATTGACACGGCTATTTCCGCCTTCTCGGGCGGCACCTCGCAGCCGACGACCGAAACACTCAACTACGCGCTGACCGAGATGGGCTATGAAACGGGACTGGACGTTTTAGCCCTCGGTGAAATCGGCGACTTCTTCAAGGAGGTGCGCCGGCAGGATTTCAGCTGCGGCCTTCTGAATCCAACGGTGCTGACGACCGATGTCAACGCCCTCGTCTATCAGATTCCCGGCGGTATGCTTTCCAATCTCGTTTCGCAGCTGACGAGCGTGGGCAGGATGGACCTGTACGAGGCTGTCTTAAAGGAGACACCCGTCGTGCGCGCCGAGCTCGGCTATCCGCCGTTGGTCACGCCTTTGAGCCAGATGGTCGGCGTACAGGCGACGACCAATGTACTGACGGGAAAGCGCTACGGGAACGTGTCCAAGGAGATTAAAAACTATCTCAAGGGCGAGTACGGCGCGGCTCCCGGACCGATCGACGAAAAAATCAAACAAATGATTCTCGGTGATGAAAAGACTTATACCGGTCGATTTGCCGACACCCTCTCCCCCGCCTTTGAGTCGTTGAAGGCAAAAATCGGCGACAAGGCGCATAACGATGAGGACGTGCTCTCCTACGCGCTGTTCCCCGATCAGGCTGAAAAATACTTCGACCTCCGTGACGACCTGAAGAAGAGAACCTACACCTATGCTTTCGCCGCCGCGCAGTAAGGAGGAACCGCCATGATTTACGCGCTGTCCATAAGCACCCTGCCCGAACCCGTCAAAGCGTTGCTGACGCTCGTCGGCTTCGCACTGGCGATCTGGCTTATCAACTTGATTAAGAAAAAAGCGCCCCATAAACAAAGAGCAGTTGAAGAGACCGTAAAAGCGCCGGAGTCTGCCGCCGCGCATAAGGGCGTCACGCTGATCGGCACCGATGAAAAGACCGCCGCCGTCGTCATGGCGATCGTCGGTAAAAACCTCGGCGTATCACCCGAAAAGCTGCACTTTCAGTCGATTCGTTATCTCCCCGAAACACTTTCCCTTGAAAACGTAAACGACACCGACGCCGCCGTCATCATGGCCGTCACGAGCCACAAGACCGGCATCCCTCTCAAAAATTTAAACTTCAGCCGCATCGCGCTGATTACGGAATAAAAACGTAAAGAACCGCAAGCGGTTCTTGTGAAAGGAACGGAAGAAATGAAATACGTCGTAACACTCAACGGAAAGAATTATGAGGTCGAAGTCACCGAGACCGAGGCTGTCCTGCTCGGCGCCTCCGAGGCGCAGACGGTAACTGCCGCCCCCGCCGCCCCTGCCACCCCCGCCGCCCCTGCTGCTCCCGCCGAGAGCTCCCCCGTAAAGGACGCCTCTCCGGTCGCAGAGGGTAATACCATCAAAGCGCCGATGCCCGGCACGATTTTAGCGGTGAACGCCGCCGTCGGCGCCGCCGTCAAAAAGGGCGACGTCCTGTTCGTCCTTGAGGCGATGAAGATGGAAAACGACATTACCTCCCCCATGGACGGCACAGTCAAGCAGGTACGCGTCCAAAAGGGCGACTCCGTGGAGACCGACAACGTGCTCTGCGTCCTGTAAATTGGCATAAATAAACAAAAATTCTGAGCGAACCGCTGTCATTTTTTACCCGCATATCCATTGTAACAGGTCGTTGTTTCTGTTATACTGATATGCGGTGTTTTTTCTTTATTTCATCAATAATACGACGTAAAAAATTTTGGAGGTTATTTAATGAGTCACAAGTATGTTTACCTGTTCACCGAGGGCGACGGCTCCATGAAGGAGCTTCTCGGCGGCAAGGGCGCCAATCTCGCCGAAATGGCAAGACTCGGTATGCCCGTTCCGCTCGGCTTCACTATCACGACCGAAGCCTGCACCCGCTATTATGACGACAACAAGGTCATCGCCGAC
>CAYYFY010000361.1:0-2564 GCA_964471035.1 uncultured Eubacteriales bacterium | reverse complement strand
TCACTGTGGTATTCTCTGAAAATACCTTCGGGTAGACGTCGTAGTTTGTCAATTCCGGCTTGAGTTCCATGTATAAAAACCTCCTATAATACCTGCCAACCGCAGGTTACTTTAAATCTGAAATCCGACATCTGATATCTGACATCCGATTTATTTATGGTACTTACCGCCCTTACTAATCAGACAGGCGCGGTAGATCTGCTCGGCGAGCATCACGCGCATGATCTGATGCGGAAAGGTCATTTTCGAAAAGGAAAGCAGCAGATCGGCGCGCTCCTTGACCGAACCGTCAAGACCGTAAGAGCTGCCGATGATAAAGGACACGCGGCTTTTTCCGTCGGCGGCTAAAGAGGACAGCATGCGGGAAAAGTCCTCGGAAGCCATTTCTTTACCCTCGACGCACAGCGCGCACAGATACCCTGAAGACGGCAGCGAAAGGATAGCAGCCGCTTCTTTTTTGAGCGCGGCGTCAATCTGCGCCTTTGACGGATCGTCCGGCAGCTTTTCGGCGGCGAGCTCTATAACGGTCAGCTTAACAAACGGCTTTAACCGCTTTTCATACTCTGAAAATGCCGCGCGCAAATAGTCCTCCCTCAACTTCCCAAGACAAATAAACTGAACTGTCTGCATATCAATAAAGCCCCAGATACGACGCGGGATCAACGGCGGTACCGTTTACCCTGACCTCAAAGTGCAGGTGCGCTCCGAACGAATAGCCGGTGTTGCCGACCCGCCCGATGGCCTGCCCCGCGGAAACATTGTCCCCTGCTTTGACCATCAGCGACCCATCAAGGCAATGGCCGTACAAGGTCTGCACGCCGTCACTATGGCGAATAATGACATAATTGCCGTAGCCGCTGTTGTCGCGTCCGGCAAAGACGACCGTACCGCTCTCGGCGGCGACAATCAGCGCTCCCGAGGCGTGCCCGCCGGAAATATCAATGCCCTTGTGGTTACCCAGGCTGCGCCAGCCGAACCATGAATAGACCGTGTACAGACCCACGACCGGCCAGATGAACCGCCCGCTCGTCGTGGCAATCGTATACGGACCGACATAGCCGGACGGCTTGGTCTGCGTACCGATTTTGACTATCTCATCAACCGTTTCGGTGATGACGGTCTTTTTAAGCTCGGTCGATTCGGTCAGCACGCCGTCGATATACGTGACGAGCTCCGTAATCCTTGTCTTGCCGTCCACTCCCTGCTGAATGACCTTTTTCGCGCCGCTGTACAAAGCGTCCGACTCGATTTTCACCGTATCGTGTTTCTTCGTGACGGTACGCTCGCTCGTAAAGGTAAGCTTGGTGCTCAGGCGATTGATCGCCGGCGTGAGGATGAGTACCGTGCCGGGTTCGGTAAAGCTTTCAATACCGGGATTGAGCCGATAGAGCAGATCGGCGCTGTTATCGAACAGCTCCAGAATGTCGTCGGGATCATCGCTCCGCTTGATCGTATAGGTTTTAGCGGTCGTTTTGACGGCGCTGACGGTGTCATACAATTCCTTGGCGCTTAAAAACGTCGCCTTGTCCTTCGGGTACAGACACTCCTTAAATTCGATGTCCTCCACAAAGCTGACTGTCGCGTCCTTTTTGCCGCCCCGCCGTTCAGAAAGAAGCTTGTCAAACGCAAAGACAGCGTCGCTCTCACTTTTGACGAGACAGAGCAGCGTACCGTTGATATAGACGGCGCAGGCATCGGTATAATCGCCGCGCGCGCTGTTCACGATGCAGTCGGCGACATACCCTTCAGAGCAAAGCTCCGAAGGTTTGACAGCGGCTATGGTGTAGGACGTTTTATGGGTAATCTCAGCGGCGGTAACGGTTTCTATTCCGGAATTGAGCAGCGCCGCCGCCTTTTCTCCGGCGCCCCGCAAGACGTCTTCGCTCTGTACATATCCGATTTCCCGCCCATCGTAGCTGACACTGAGGGCAAACGTCATGCTCGCGCAGTATCTGACCGCCATCAGTAAAACCGCGAGCGCCAAAACCGGTAGCAGACAGTTGAACGCGTACCGCAGCGCCGTCCTGTGGCGCTCTCTCGCCTTTCCGATATAGCCGACCAGAGCGCGCGGCAGCGCCGCGGGCGCGTGTTTACCTGCCTGAAGGTTTTTGCGCGCTCTCCCCATGTCCGTTTTAAGCTCCCGCCAGTCGTCAGCCGCCTCATGAAACGCGCTCAGTAAAAACGTATCGGCGGCGATATACAGCGTGTACAGGACAGCGAAAAGCATAGACAAAGGCTTCTTCACAAGGCGCGCAAGCCTTGTGAAGAACCTTCTGCCGTACCGGTAGGTATATATGCCGATTATATAAATCGCCTTGTATATTTCATGAAATAATCCCAAAACGAAGACCTCAATAATGACAAAATGATTACAATTAAGAATACCACAGCGTCAAAAAAAAAGCAATAGCCAATCTCTGTGATTCGGCTTGACAATCTCTGTGATTCGGCTTGACAACGCAAGCGCGGTCTGTTAAAATATTGCTCACAATACAATAAGCCTCTATAGTTAAACGGATATAACAGGCCCCTCCTAAGGGCCAGTTAGTGGTTCGATTCCACTT
>CAYYFY010000360.1:0-2574 GCA_964471035.1 uncultured Eubacteriales bacterium | reverse complement strand
GACGTTTGAGGGCAGCGTCCACGGCGTGGTCGTCCACGCGAGGAAAAACGCGTTTTCGCCTTTCACCTGAAAGCGCACGAACGCCGAGCGTTCTTTGACGTCTTTATATCCTTGAGCGACCTCCTGCGAGGAGAGCGGCGTCCCGCAGCGCGGGCAGTAGGGGACGATCTTAAAGCCCTTATACAAAAGGCCCTTGTTCCAGATTTCCTTTAAGGACCACCAGACCGACTCGATATAGCTGTTGTGGTAGGTGACATAGGGGTCGTCCATGTCCGCCCAGAAGCCGACTGTGCCTGAAAAGTCCTCCCACATCCCCTTGTACTTCCAGACGCTTTCCTGGCATTTATTGATGAACGGCTCCAGTCCGTAACTCTCAATCTGATCCTTGCCGTCAATGCCGAGCAGCTTCTCTACCTCTATCTCGACGGGCAGACCATGCGTATCCCAGCCCGCCTTGCGGGGGACGAGGCTGCCCTTCATCGTCTGATAGCGCGGAATCATGTCCTTGATGACGCGCGTCAGCACATGGCCGATATGCGGCTTGCCGTTTGCCGTCGGGGGGCCGTCGTAAAACGTGTAGACGGGACAGCCCTCGCGCAGCGTTAAGCTTTTTTCGAAAATCTGATTTTGTTTCCAAAAATCAAGGACGAGCCTTTCGCGCCCGACAAAATCGAAATCCGACGATACCTTTTCATACATATCCATTGACCCCTTCAAATACTCTAAAAAACTTGTTGTTCAGTATATCACGGGGCATGGAGCTTGTCAACAAAAGCCGAATCCTTTTTACCGTATTTTGTAAAAAGTCGAACTTGCTTTTTTTATTGTTTTTTGTTATAATTTTAATATTCTGACCTATGAGGTGCCGTTCATGCCAAGATACAACAGAGTTCTCGTGATTATTAACCCGCGTTCGGGACGTCTGAAGGTGCGCCAGCAGCTGTTTGACATCGCCAGTTGTTTTTCCGAAAACGGCTGTGAGACGACCGTCTTTACGACGCGGGGAAAGGGCGACGCCCTGCGGTACGCCGCCGATATGTCCGACCGTTTTGACGCGGTCGTCTGCCGCGGGGGCGACGGAACATTAAACGAGGTCGTCAACGGCGTCATGCGCGCCAAGGTGCGCCGCCCCATCGGCTATCTGCCCGCTGGTACCTCTAACGATTTCGCGCACACGATGGGCATTCCCGCCGTCGGCAGAAAGGCCGTCGAGCTCATTGTCAACGGCACGCCGAGCCCGCACGACATCGCGCTGTTCAACGACGAGCGCTATCTGAATTACACGGCGTCCTTCGGCATATTTACGAAAGCCTCCTACGCGACCCCGCAGGGGCAGAAAAACCTGTTCGGTTACGGCGCGTACCTCTATACGGGCGTCAAGGAATTCGCCTCGGTCAAACCAATTACCTGCAAGGTCACCTGCGACGGGAAGGTGTACGAGGGCGACTACATATTCGGCTCAATAACCAACTCATTGGCGGTGGGCGGCTTTATCCATTATGACCCCAAGGACATCAAGTTTGACGATGGTATTTTTGAAATGGTCCTCGTCACTAAGCCCGACAGCGCCAAGGCGTGGTACGACGTCATCAGCGGCGCGCATAAGCAGATACTCGACGAACGCTTTATCACCAGCATCAAAGGAAAAGAGTTCACCATAGAGGGCAGCCAGAAAATCGCCTGGTCGCTTGACGGCGAGTTCGGCGGCGAACACCGCCTGTCGACGCTCAAGGTCATACAGAACGGCATCGAGATCATCAGAAAAACATAATATCTGTTAACCGCAAATGTGGTTTTGGGCGCATATCGGTAGGGATGGGGCTTGTAGCTCCATCACTACCGATTACAGTGTTACAACAGTAAAGATACAGTTACAAAATGATTAAACTTCAGCTCAGGTGTCAAGACAGGGAATTATTTATAGAAAATTTATTGACATCCGCGTCCCCTCATGGTAACGTAAAACTATTATTACTTATATTGCTGTGTACTTCAATAGGTTCCGGAATAGCGAAAGGACTGCTTTTTATGAAGAAATTCTTAAGAATTCTGAAGATTGCGTTTATCGTTATTTTGGTTTTAACAGGTCTGTTATTCGCCGCTTATAAAATTGAAAGAGCGGTAACCACGCGCAAAATGAACCGCGATACATCAATATCTTCTCATTCCAATACATATATTGCGTATATCGACAATTCGACGCACGCAGAGCCCCCCTTTATTATAAGGTCATCCGCATTCATTATAAAAGAAGCGGCGACGGATAAGGTAATTTATAGCGATGGTGAGATATATAAAGACGCGGGATTTTTTTGGAGCGCGAACGCGGATATTTTTTGGATCGGGTGTTCTGATGTCGGAGACTCCGCGGTCTTATTTCATGATGGAAAAATCCTTCTGTTAGACGTGTTGATCAGCACCGATGACGGATTTGTTATGTATTACCGACCGGATGAAAACGAAAACGAATATTTTGAGGTATTGATTGATGAAAATGATATTCCTCAGACGATAAAAGCGGACTGTTTAGAAGACCGTCAGAGAGCCGGATATTTTTCGCCGATTACGGAAGAT
>CAYYFY010000359.1:0-2593 GCA_964471035.1 uncultured Eubacteriales bacterium | reverse complement strand
CGGTATCAACATCCCGCAGGTCATCTCCCCGAACTTTCAGGAAAAGAAGCTGATCGCCACCATCTGGCAGATAGCTTACTATCTCGGCTACGGCGGCGCGTACCTGTACACATTTATTTACGGCGCCATCCGCAAGGACGACAAAATAGGTATGTACATATCCTTAGCCGTGGCAGCCGGACTGATTGCCGCCGTCGGCAACGTCATGTGCGCTGTTTTCTGCCGCGAACGCATCGAGCTGCCCAAAAAGGAGAAGGTCAAGCTGACCGGCGCGCTGTTCACGCTGTTCAAATACAAAAACTACCGCGCCTATTATTTAATGCAGTGGGTCAACTGTCTTGCCATGCTCGGCAGAATGTCCACGCTGCTGGCGGCCATCACGGTCGGCTCGGATAAAATCCTCTTGCTGACGCTCCCGACAGCCGTCGGCACGGTGGTCGGCAACGTCATCTGCGCCAAGTTTCAGAATCGCGTCGAGCCGACGAAAATGCTGCGGTTTGTCGGTCTGTATTCCATGGTTTCCGCCATACTTGTATTTATGGCAGTCGTTATCACAAAAGAATTCAGCTGGATATTCTTTATCTTCTATTTCATTTTTGGCATAGGCGTCGGCATACAGGAGCTTTCGACGAGCCACCTGACCGTCGAGTTCAACGACTATCTCGAATGGCAGACCGGCGAACGCCTTGAAGCCGTTCACGGCACGGTTCCCGGCTGGATAACCGGCGTCATAAACTTTGGCAAGGAGTCTTTTATCCCCTATGCCCTCGCGTGGGTCGGCTATAAGGTTTCCACGACGGGAAATCTCGTCGAAACCATGAAGAACGAGCCCAACTATTTCTCCATCTGCCTGTGGCTGCTCGCGTTCCTCGTATTCGGTTACGCGCTGAGCAACTTTTTCAAGGCGGTTATCATCCACTTCGGCTATGACGTTGAGGGCGAAAACAAGAAACGGATGTATACGGAGCTCGAGGAAAAACGCCGTCAGCGTCACGAGGAAAATCAAGCGCTTATCCGATAAATCGTCTATAATATAAACAAAATAGGGAGATGTTGTTATGAATCCTGCTAACATCATAAGCAAAAGCTGGGCGCTTATCTGCGCGCTGTTCATCATGATCGCCGCTATAGCGGAAGCGCCGAATAAGGAGAATTACTATGAACCCGTCAGCGAGCAGCATTTCGCGCTGACAGACGCCCTCGTGCGCGCGCAGGCGATGACCGACGACGGTGTTTCGTACATCTACAGCTCAAATTTCTTCCTGATCCGCACCGAGCTGGACACCAAAACGATCATCGCCGCCAATTACGCGGCCATTCCCATGGAGCTTCTTACTCTCGGATGCAGCCACATAGGCGGCATTTCCTACGCGAACGGTAAAATCTACGCCCCCATCGAGGACAGCAAGACCTTCCAGCATCTCTATATCGGCGTCTATGATTCCAAGACGCTGGAACTCCTTAACTATTATCCCTTGCCGCTCGAATATCAGGAAAACGGCGCGCCGTGGTGCGTCGCCGACCCTGATAACGGCGTTCTCTATACGGCGCGGCGCGACCGCCTAGAGTGCATCAACGTCTTTGATCTGAAAACGCTGGAGTTCATAAAGACCATTCCGATTGACTACCCCGTACACAAGGCGCAGGGCGGCGATATGTATAAGGGTATCCTCTATCTCTCGATGAGCCGCGACGAGCAGGCCGTCTACGCCATAAATCCCGAAACAGGTCACGTTCAGAAAGCGTTTGCCCGCAATCTGCCCGGCGACGCCGAGGGCGAGGGCATGACGATTTTAAAAACCGACGACGGCGCGCTGTTCCATGTGCTGGACATCAGCACCATCGGCATCGTCGCGCATCAGAAAAACTACGATTTCAACCCCGATACGCTCGTCTGGGACGAGGGGACGTAAGCGAGAGTTAAGTGTTAAGAGTTAAGAGTTTAGCCGGATTTTCAAGCAACCGCTTGAAAATCCGGCTCATTTGTTATATCAACTGATTGGTTTTACCCGCGAGATACAGTGGGATGTTGGTGATATTGCCGTCTGTCGTATAGCCCATTTTTGAAAACCGGATCGCGGTTTTCGGCTTTCTCTCCCGTATATACGCCTTGAAACTGGGGGCGGATTTTTCTGTTCCCCCTTTGACTTCCACGGGGATAATTTCCGTTTTACGCTGGAGAATGAAGTCAATTTCACCATCTGCGTTTGCAAAGTACCGCGGCGCCGGCTCGAATTGTTCCGTCAGCTGCTGTAAAACAAAGTTTTCCGTCAGCGCGCCTTTGTACTGATAATCGGTTTTGAGGAGTACGGCTTCATTATCGATTCCCGCCATGGACTTGAGCAGTCCCGTGTCGAAAACATATAGTTTGAACCGGCTCTGCTGATCAAACGCGGGGAGCGGATGCGCGGGCTTTGACACGCCGTATACGCGACCCAGTATCCCGGCGGACACCAGCCATTCGATAGCCTCTTCAAATTCCCGCGCTCTGGCGCCCTCCCTGATACAGCCGTAAATGAATTTTCGATTGTCCTTGGCAAGCTGTGAAACGACGCTGCGAAATACGAGTAAAATCCGTCCGGCGTTAACTTTT
>CAYYFY010000358.1:0-2606 GCA_964471035.1 uncultured Eubacteriales bacterium | reverse complement strand
CATTGCGCAGGTGCGCTTTGGCGGCGAAGGTGACGGGCGTATCGGCGATCCCCGCGGCAAGCTTCGCCAGAGAATTGCCGGTGCAAGGCGCTATGATCAGCGCGTCAAGCGTTTCCTTGGGACCGAACGGTTCGACATCTGTCAGCGTATGGAGCACCGGCGTTTTGGTGATCGCTTCAATCTCGGCGATGAAGTCAGCCGCCTTGCCGAAACGCGTATCGAGCGTATAGCTGTTTTCAGACATGATCGGTATCAATTGGATTTCAGGATCGGCGGACAGGTCTTTCAGTCTGCCGATTATGTTTTTAAATGTGCAGAACGAGCCGCAAAGAGCGAATCCGACAGTAATCACCTAAGAGCGCCCCCCAGCTCGCCGAGGATGGTTTCTCCGATGATTTCACCGGCTGTTTTCGGCGCGACCGTACCGGGCAGGGAGGGAGCCTTGATGACGGTGAAACCGAGGGTGCGCGCCATGTCAAAGTCGATACCGAACGGCGCCGAAGCGATTTCAACCAACAGACAGCCCGTGTTTAAGTTGTTCAGCTGTTTTTCGCCTAAGACCTGACCGGGCACTGTGTTGATCAGCGCGTCAAAACAAACCGGTTCGTAAGAGAGACTATTAAGCGGGCGCGCGCGGCAGTTTGCCGAGGACGCCTCGGCGAGGTTTTCACGGCTGCGCGCCAAAACGGTGACATCGGCGCCGAGGGCTTTGAGCGCCGCCGAGATGGCCTTTCCGGTCTTGCCGAAGCCGATAACGGCGCATTCCATGCCGTGTACCGTAATGGGCAGCGATTCAATCAGAATCTTTACAATGCCTTCCGCGGTGGGAATGGCGTTGTATATCTGAAGGCTTTTACTCTCAAAATAATCGGAGCAGATGATGCCTTTCTCGGCGATTTGCTGGCGTATGTCCTTAGGGATGATGCCGCCGAAAACCATATCGCCGAATTTCAGACTGCCGACCACGGGTTTTATGTCGATGGGGAACGGGGAGAGCGGCGCGTTGATCGTGGATCCGTCTTTCGTAAACGGCAAGGGAAACACCTTTACAGATGCCTCCAATAACGCCTTATGTGATGATTTTTCGTCAATTACAGGGACTCTTGCGTTATTATCTGTAAAGCCATACAGATTTACATCATAAAAATTACGTTTTAAATAATCAGCGAGATACAACTGGCGTTTATCGCCGCCGACAATCATAAATTTAAACGATTTCATAGAAGCACAACCTTCCTCTCAAGGATATACTATGAAAATACGGGGTATATGTGCTCAGATATTTCTAAACTTTTTGCCCGCAAGGGTTTATTTTTTTGGACAGATGGAGTATAATACTTTAGTACCCTGTACCCAATATTTGACTATTTAGAGGATTAAACATGATTGAAACCATAGACAGCGTCCTGCAAAATGTGAAACGCATCCATTTTATCGGTATCGGCGGAGCGGGAATGTGCCCGCTGGCCGAAATTCTTCATTCTGAGGGGTACATTATAACCGGCTCGGATAACAACGAATCCGATACGCTCACGCGTATACGCGCGCTGGGGATTCCGGTCGCGCTCGGTCAAAGAGCCGAGAATATCGAAGGGGCAGAGGCTGTCATCTATACCGCGGCGCTGCTGTCGGATAATTTGGAGCTTGTCGCCGCCAAAGAAAAGCAGTTGCCCGTCTTTGAGCGCAGCAAGCTTTTCGGGGCGGTATCACGCCGTTTTTCGAACTGCGTCGGCATCAGCGGCACGCACGGCAAGACGACGGTGACGTCACTGATCGTGCAGATTCTGATGATGGCAAATGCCGACCCATCAGCGCTTATCGGCGGGAAGCTGCCGCTCATAGGCGGCAACGGGCGCATCGGAAAAAGCGAACATTTTATTTGCGAGGCGTGCGAATACAAAGACACCTATCACGACATTTCTCCCAATGTCAGCGTGATATTAAATGTTGACTGCGATCACATGGAATATTTCAAGACCGTTGAGAATCTCATTGGCTCCTTTCATCATTTCGCCGATATGGCGAAAAGCTGCGTCATCTACAACGGCGACGACGAAAAGACGGTGAAAGCGCTCGAGGGGATTACCGGCAGGACTTTAATCACTTTCGGAGACGATCCGAAAAACGATTGCTATCCGTCGGATATTCGTTTTATCAACGGCGCTTTCGCCTCCTTTGATGTCTGGTACCGCAAAGAAAAGCTCGGCAGGGTCGCGCTCGGCATCCCGGGAGAGCATAACATCTTAAACGCGCTGGCGGCTATCTGCGCGGCGCTTGTCTGCGGCGCGACCTTTGGGCAGTGTCAGGACGGCATCGGCGCCTTTCGCGGAGCCGGACGCCGTTTTGAGATACTCGGGGAATATAACGGCGCGGTCATCGCCGACGACTACGCCCATCACCCCAAAGAGCTTGAGGTCACCCTAAAAGCAGCCAAGACAATGAATTATAAGCGCGTCTGGGCGGTATTTCAGCCGTTCACGTTCAGCCGGACGAAGCTCCTGCTCCACGATTTCGCCGCGGCGCTGTCGATTGCCGACAGAGTCGTGCTGACCGATATTATGGGCTCAAGGGAGGTAAACACCTACGGCATCTCCACGGCTGACCTT
>CAYYFY010000357.1:0-2608 GCA_964471035.1 uncultured Eubacteriales bacterium | reverse complement strand
GGCTCGAGGATTTTTTAACCAAGTACCGCGGGGCAGCCCTCATCGTTTCTCATGACCGTTTTTTCCTAGACCGCGTCACCTCGAAAACCGTAGAGCTTATCAATAAAAAAGCATATGTTACCGACGCGCCGTACACCCGTCATAAAGCGCTGATGGAAGAACGCAAGCTCGCTTTGAGCCGTGAATACGAGAAGGGCGTTAAGGAAATCGACCGCATCGAGGGTATCATTGAGCAGCAGCGCCGTTTTAACCGCGCTCGTAACTTCGTTACCATTGCCAGCAAGGAAAAACAGATCGAGCGCATCCGCGATAAGCTGGAAGCGCCCGACAGCGAAAACAGGGAGCTTCGTTTTTCATTCAAAACCGATGCCGAAAGCGGCGAGGAAGTCTTAAGCCTCACCGATTTACAAAAATCCTTCGACGGGCGCACATTGTTTTCAAATGTCGATTTCGCGCTGCGAAAGAGCGAAAAGGTCTTTATTTTGGGTCCCAACGGCTGCGGTAAGTCCACGCTCTTAAAGCTCATCACGCGCGAGCTCATGCCGGACAACGGCATTATCCGCCTCGGCTACGGCGTCCGCGCCGGATATTATGACCAGACGGTTTCAAAACTGACCGATACCAACACGGTGCTCGACGAGATCTGGGGGGACAGGCGTCTTGAAATCACCGCGGTGAGAAGGGCGCTCGCGGCGTTTTTGTTTACCGGCGACGACGTGCGAAAGCTTATCGGCTCTCTGAGCGGCGGCGAACGCGCGCGCGTCCAGATATTAAAGCTCATGCTGCGCCGCCCGAATTTTCTGATTCTCGACGAACCGACAAACCATCTGGACATCGCCTCGCGCGAGGCGCGCGAGGATGCCCTGCTCGATTTTGACGGTACCGTTTTAGCCGTATCGCATGACCGCTATCTGATCAACAAGCTTGCCGGAAAAATCGCTGTCCTCCAAACGGAAGGACTTACGGTGATCGAGGGCAATTACGATTCGTATCTTGAACATAAAGCAGCCGCCGCTTTAAGCATAGCGGCAGAGGCGCAGCCGGATAAGAAAAACGATTACCGTCTGCGCAAGGAACAGGAGAGCGAGGAACGCCGTAAAAAGGGAAGGATCGAGCGGTTGGAGTGGCGTATCACCGCCGCCGAAAATGAGCTTTCTGAACTGGAAAACGAACTGAACAAACCGGAAAATGTCTCCGATTACGAAAAGACCGCGTCGCTCTGCGCGCTGATTTCAGAAAAAAAAGAGCAGACAGAAGCCCTATACAAGGAATGGGAAGAACTCAATTCCTGAACAGTCACTTATAAGTGCGAATCCGCATATTCCGATGCGGGTTCGCATATATTTTTCATGGTGATGTTATGAAAAAAGAAAAGGATTACGTCTTAAGCACCGTTGCCTGCCAAGTCCTCGTATCGCTGATTCTTCTCGGGCTTGTCTTTGGTCTGTCAAAGACGGGCTCCGGCGCTTTTTCGCGCCTTTCAGCCGATCTTTTGCCGCTCCTTAAGACATCGCTGACGAAAGAGGAGGCCGACGACGCGTTCAAGGAGATCAGCGAGGTTTTTTTCAGCGACGGTATCGCCGAAATGGTCGGCGGCTGGGCAAGCGGTTTCTCCGAAAATACGGAGAATACAGAGGAGGAAACCACGGTACCTGAGAGTGGAAAAACTACAGAAGATGCCGGACTGACCGTCACTGTCAAAAATAACGCGAAAACCGATAAGACACTGATTTCAAAAACCGTAAATCGCGACGGCAAAGCCATTCAGGCGTCGTCCTCCGCTCTGCCGTATACGCTCAAAGGAACTGTTTACAGACCCCTTTCGGGTAAAATCACCTCCGCGTACGGCGAACGCATTCATCCCGTCTATGATACAGACAGCTTTCACAGCGGCATCGATATTGCCGCCGATATGGGGACGTTGATCCGCAGTATGTACGACGGGACCGTCGTGCGCGCTTCCTATGACCAATGGAACGGCAATTTCCTTGAAATAGACCACGGCAACGGCATCAGCACGGTGTACTGTCATTGCAGTAAACTTTTATGCGAGGTCAAAACGGTCGTCAGGGGCGGGGAGGCTATTGCGCGCGTCGGCAGCACGGGTGTATCGACCGGACCGCACCTGCATTTCGAATTTCGCATAAACAGCGTATCCTATAATCCCATATATGCTCTCAAAAGTGCGGCAGATGCGGTTTAAGGTAAAGGGAACGACGGTAAAAATCAGCTTTCTCTTTTTTGCCGTGTTCCTGATTATCATCACCAACAAATCAAATTCCCTTTGGCTGATTTTTTTACTCTCCGCCCTGCTGCACGAGGCGGGGCATCTTGCGTGCCTGTATATGACGCGTACGCATGTCGCCGCTGTGCATTTCAACCTGTTCGGTATGAAAATCGTAAAAGGAGCGAATCCCGCGGCAGGTTATCTCGACGACTGCCGCATCGCGCTGATGGGTCCGCTGATGAATCTGATCGTATTTATCCTTTTTTTAACGCTGTTCTTTTACCTTAAACACACCATATTGCTTCAGATCGCTTTTGTCAACGGCATTCTGGCGTTTTTTAATCTGCTGCCGATCCTTTCGCTCGACGGCGGCTGCGCCCT
>CAYYFY010000356.1:0-2621 GCA_964471035.1 uncultured Eubacteriales bacterium | reverse complement strand
GTCAACCGTATAATTGGGAACCGCGATATTTTCAGCGAAATCGGAGAGGATCGCCGGTCCGTAAAAGCTCGAAAGCCCCGCTTTATAGCACATAAAGTGGTTGACGGTCGTATCGGAATACCCGATAAAAACCTTGGGATTTTTTCGGATGACCCCGAAATCGACAAAGGGCAGCAGGCGCACGGTATCCTCCCCGCCGATGCAAGAAAAAACGCCTTTTATGGAGCTGTCCGCGAAAGCAGCCATTAAGTCCTCGGCGCGCGCCTCCGGATGGCGGTACGCATAGTCGGTTCCCGCCAGCGTGTGGGGCATTTCAATGACCTTGAGGCCGAAAAGCCTTTTTAGCCGTTCCTTCCCCTGCTCATAGCGCCACCGGATTTCTTCGTCTCCGGCTCCGCCCCAGGACAGGCTGACAGCGGCGACTGTGTCACCCGAATTCAGTTTTTGGGGTTTGATAAGTTGGTTCATGATATGATTCTATCCTTTTTACGGGCTTCGTCGTTTACAACCGCTTTATTTTCCCGTATTTGTATACCTGCCGTTTTTCCGCTTTGACGGTATCCGCGACAGTCCACCGCCCGCTGTCGAACACTTTTACATCACCGATTGCCTTAGCTTTGCCGTCACAGACAATCAGCGCGCCCTTGTCGCCGATGCATAATTTATAATATTAGCTGTATTGCGGTATTTTTAATCGAGAGGCGACAGTAGCGCGATTCCGGCGGCGACGCGTAAAACCTTGCGCGCGTCGTCGACAGTCGGCTCGCCGTCACCGCCGACAACATCTCCGGCGAGCAGGTAATCCCCCGAAAGAAGTGCTATCTTCACGGCATGGCGAAGGACCGCGCGCGCGTCTTTTGCTTCTACCTTACCGTCGCCGTTCACGTCTCCCATGACGATTACCGTCAGCAGTTCAACGACGGTGTCGCCGTCCATTTTCTTAATAACGCAGCCGGTGCCGACAAGCTCGGCGGCGCCGAGCAGCGTATCGCCGCGGTACGCCTTATAGCTGCCGGCAGGCAAGTCCGCTATTACCGCCGAAACGGTCAGGTCATCGGTAAAGAACGTCAGCTGACGGGTTAAAGGTTCCGCTATGACTTTTACTAAGACGATATTGCCTCCGAGGGCGTATTGCCGATAATCATCGACGATCTCGTTATACTCTGTTTTTCCCTTGACGGTTCCTTGAAGCACAACATATGTCGGCGCCGTCAAGTTGCCGTCGATTTTCACTATGCCTCCGTTATTAACGTACGCGCCGGTATCGTCGGACTCAACGTTGCCGCCGACCGTGACGGTACCGCTGTTGGCGTCAACACCGTGAGCGCCGACGCCGCGCGCCGTCACATTGCCCGTGACCGTGACGTTGCCGTAGCCGCCCTCGCCTACACCCACGCTGCCGGACCCGTTCACGGTCACATCGCCGTCTACGGTCACCGCGGACGGGGACATACCGTAAACGGTGACACCCGTTTCAGTGGTAATAATATTGCCGGTAATGGTTGCCCTGCCGCCGTTATTAGCGTTGACACCCACGCCGCCCTCGCCGTCTGTCGCCACGGTTACATTGCCGGCCACCGTAGCGGTGCTTTTCGCGGCGATAACCAAACCGTCGCCGTTATCGCCAAAGCACTGTATATTACCGTTAACCGTGATGTCGCCCCCCGTCATCGCGTATATCGCCACACCTCCGGCCTGCCGGCATACAACGTCGCCGTTTATGGTAATCTCGGCTTCTGTTTCGGCAAGGACGCAGTTCGCGCATTCGGCGGTCGTTTCGGCGTAACCGGCCGCGGCAAAGGAGCCCTCTCCTTCGGCGCGCACGGCGCCGTGGCTACCTGTCACACGGAAGGTGCCGGACCCCGTATAGTTCGCGCTGCCACCGTTTGTAACCCAGAGCGCCGGGTCGTCCGCTTCACCCGTGTTGATGGAAAGATTAAAGCCGTTTAAGTCGAAAAGAATGTCTTTACCGTCGATTTTAACCGGTACTGTTTCGGTATACTCCCGCATTATCTTGATTGTCGCGGACTGTCCGCTCGCTACCGCGTTTATAGACGCGCCGAGAGAGCTGTATTGGGTGTCCCCGATTACGCACACCACCGCTCCCGCCTTGACAAACAGCACCGATGGCATCAGCGTTACGAGTATAACGGCTGTGATAATGACCGCCAAAAACCTATTTTTCCCACAATGATAAGCCATAGTTACGACTCCCCTCACCTTAACTATTATAATCCATTTTTTACAGCTTGTAAATCCTTGAAAAATATAAAGGTATCCGAAACGCGGCTTCGGATGCCTAACAAGACACGGGGACAGGTTCGTCGTCCTAAGACGACGAACCTGTCCCTGCGTTAGACTCTCCTCACTTTATTGTAAAATGTACGCATTGTATCACCGATCACGCCGTGAAGCCGGTATACGGGTATAGCCCTTCGTCCAAGGCGATTTTTGCGATACGCCAGTAGCCGTCCCGACAGACGAGCGTCAGCATCGCTTTAAAATCGCCCGCCGGACCGGTCGAGGTCGCGGTGGAAAATTTAAGCTCGATGATCGCGGTGTTGTTGTCGGGCTTTTCGGTTTTAACGATTTGATAGTCATCCACCCACGGGCTGGATATG
>CAYYFY010000355.1:0-2634 GCA_964471035.1 uncultured Eubacteriales bacterium | reverse complement strand
AATATCCTTTAACGCGTCGAGGAAGGGCTTGACCTCGCCGAAATCAAGCGCGCGGTGGTCAAAGCAGATACACAGCGGCAGCACCTGCGCTATTTTCACCTCATCCTTACCCTCGGCATTCGTCCCGACGATCGGCATTTTCCGCATCGCGCCGACGCCGACCACGCTGACCTGCGGCGGGATGATCATCAGCATGCCGATAGCCCCCGGATGACTGCGCGTTATGGAGCCGATGTTGGAAATCGTTATCGTCCCCTGCTGTAAATCGTCGCGTGTCAGCCTGTCGGTGGCGGGAATGCTTTCGTACGCCTTTTTTTCCTTACCCTTTAAGGTCTTTACCTTGTGGTTGCCTGTTTTTGAGCCGTACAGCCGTTGAATTACCTTGAGAAGATGTCCCTTTTTCAGCTGCTCCATCGTATCGTGAAAGGACACCGAATACATAGCCTCGTCCAGATTGGTGTTTTTGATTTTTCTGCCGGTATCCGCGATGTATTCGTGTAAATTGGAGAGCGAACGGTTCCCGACGTCCTTTAAGTTGATGGTCATCATATGTCCTGAGGGCAAAATCCACGGGGTGGAAACGTCGATGTTGTCATACTGTGTGATTTTGCCGCGGACAAGCGCCTTTTCAAAGTGCAGGTGCGCGTTCATCTGCGGAGCGGCTTTAAGCGCCTCGGTGATTGTCTTGAGCACGACGGTGTTGATCGTAATCTGCTTATCCTCAGGCAGCGCGGCGTTGAATGCTTTGTATTTCTCATGGAATACCGTCACGTCGGGCTCATAAATATAGCTGACGTGCGGGATCTCGTTCCAGCTCTGCGTCGTCATATTGGCGACGATTTTACGCTGAATGCCGAATCGCGAAACTTTGTTTACTGCCATAACACACTCTCTTTTTCTTTTAAGATTGGTTGTACTCCTCGAAATATCCGATTGCCTGAAGCTCTTTTTTAATATCCGCCTTCTCTGAGTCGGCGAGGGCCGCTCCGGGGAATACGGTGCTGCCCGCGTCGATGCCCGCGTAGGAGAGCATATGCTTGACGGTGCGGAAGACGCCGTGCTTAATCATGACCTCAATGACCTTGTTTACCTTATATTGCTGCTCTCTCGCGGTTTCATAATCCCCCGCCTTGAATGCGTCAAAGAGGCGGCAATACTCGCGGCACATGACGTTGTAGGTCGAGCCGATGCCGGCGTCGGCGCCCATCGTAAGGCCGCAGACGAGCATTTCGTCCGGTCCGTTGATCACATTGATGTCCCCGTTGTTCAGGAGCTTGATGCGGTGTAGATCATAGAAATTCATCAGGGTAAACTTGATGCCGATGACATTCTCGATGTCGATAAGGCTTCTCATAAGCCCCACGACGTCCGTACCGGCCATCATCCCCTGCGCGTAGGCGAGAATCGGGATTCCCGCGGCGTCCGACAGGCGCTTGTAGTAGTCATTGATCTCGGCAAAGCCGTACTGGAAGTAGAAGTTCGGCAGCACCGACGAAACCGCGTCACAGCCGATTTCGCGCGCGTGGCTCGCCAGCCGCATGACCTCCTCGGGAGAGGCGGCGCCCACATGATTGATGACGACGCCGCGGCCATCGTTATGCTCCATGACCGCTTCGGCTACCTCTCTGCGCTGCGCCTCGGTGAGGACGGGACCCTCGCCGGTGGAGCCGCAGATGTAGAAGCCCGCCGCGCCCTCGGCGTAGTCGTAGTCGAGAATCTGACGGATAGCCTCTTTGTTTACCTTGCCCTCGGTGGTGAGCGGGGTGACAAGCGCGGGCATAATCCCTTTGAATTTTACGTTCTTCATAATTACGGCACACTCCTGTTCTTTTAGTATATTATCCAAACCGTCAGTGAATGTCAATTCACTTTTAAAATAATTTACAGAAAAGACATATTATTAACCGAAACACGGTCTATAATTACGTTCCAAGCAACTTTTCCTTGACCTCTTTTATAAAGTGTGTTAAATTATTTATTGCTAAAATAAAAAATCGCCATCAGTATATATCTTCCCCACGGCTATGTAAAGAAAATCTTTATGAACATTGTATTAAAACTCCTCGTTAAACTGCATATCAAAAAAGCTCCGCGTGAAAACGGCGGAGAATCTCCTCCTATCCTCCCCGCCGACGTAAGCGAAAGGCTCACGGCGGAGGGTCTTAACGTATCCGAACTGATTTACGGTAAGAAAAGCGACATGAACGCCGCCGGTGAATATCGCGAAAACTATGTTTTTTTCGATGCCAAGGGACTATACTTCGCCGAGTTTTCCGAAAAAGTCAAACCCAAAAAGGGCAGAAAGAAACTAGAGGCAAAAGCAGAGCTTTTACGATTACAATCCATTCCGTTGTCGGAAATAGACTCCATGAAAACCGAACGGTATCTCGCCACCGGGCAGATGGTGTATACATATAATAAAACCGACTACGCGGTCACGCTGTTTTCGCTGGGACTTTTAGGTCCCTTCGACGAGCTGGCTAAAATATTCAACGCCTATAAAGAGGGGCGGGATTTTCAGACGCTTATTGAGCGCCGCGAAGAAAAGAAATGCCCCTCCTGCGGCAAGCCCGTAAAGCCCGACAAGACATTCTGCAAAAAATGCGCCGGACGCTCCTCAACGGCCAAACGGCT
>CAYYFY010000354.1:0-2636 GCA_964471035.1 uncultured Eubacteriales bacterium | reverse complement strand
GGGGACGCTCTGTAACGGTGAAAAAGTCCTTATTTCGCGGCAGTATGTGCGTGGAATTAAAAATAAGCTGGGGGTGTAAACGATGACATATTTAAAAAAATCTTCGAAAATATTCTTTTTTTTATTTGGTATAGAAACAGCTTTGCATTTGTTTATAAATGCTTTTAACCCCGGTCTTCCTATTACTTCTAATCTGCGTTTATTGGCTATCGCGACGGCGGCCGCGTCTCTGAGCGGCACACTGTTGTTCAGGGAAAGAGTGACCAAAAGAAGCCTGTGGTTCAGGCGGGCGGTAGTCATCACGATTTCAGGCGCAGTGAGTGTGAGTTGCCCCATAATGGTGGGTATTGTCCGGCGTCCTAATTTCGAGGGGTATCTGGCTTATGTTCTCTCGGTTGCCGCGGCGTTTGTGGCACTCTCGGTTGCCGCCTATGTGATTGCCGACATAATCGAAAAAATAACGCTTAAGAAAATTAACCGAAAGCTTGAGCAAAACAAATAAAACGAAAAACCGCCCCTGTTGGGACGGCTTTTCGTTTTGCTGCTAAGCTTAGCTTAGCTTCCGCAGCCGCAGCCGCAAGCAGGGCCGGAGCAGCACTCGTTGTTTTCGGTGCTGGGCGGGAAGAATTCGTCTACCGGGAATTTGATCTTCTTGAACGCGTCGCACGGGTCCTCGGTGTCGCAGCAGCAATCCTTGGTCGGTACGCAGAAGTCGTAGGCCGGAATCAGAATCTGCACTTCTCTGGTGAGCTGGATGATGGTGAACACGCCGATGGTGACCTTGACAGCTCTCTCGCCGCGGCAGTAGCCGAGGCAGCCGTCAAAATGCCTTGCCACGCTGTTCGGGACGTTGATCTCGCACTCGCCGAGCGTGTTGCAGCAATCGCATACGCGGCAGAGGTCGGCGGATAGGCAGATGGGGTCGGCGCATTGTACCTTTGCTTTGGGGTTGGTGTCCATGGGCGGAAGCGGATGGTCAACAGCGTCCTCCTTGTAACGGGACGAGAAGATGCGCACGCTTCCCTCGCTGCCGTACAGGATGCATTTCTTGCTGAATACGCACAGACCGCAAACGACGGTTATCGGACAGCCGGGCGCGCCGATAAGATCGACGGTGACCTTGATGAAGAAGGTCAGGTCTACGGAGAAGCAGCCCTTGTTGAACGGTACTTTCTCGACTTCGACGAGACAGTTAAGTATTTCGCAGCCTCTGCACCGGACGCCTACGGCGCAGTCGACGGCGTGCTGGCAGGAATCCGGAACATAGACGCGCAGGTCGCGCAGGCAGTCTTTGTCCGCACATGAGTCATACACCTTTTCGGTGTCGATGCAAATTGCCTCCTTGATGTGGGACACATCGGGGCAACAGCGTCTGTCTGCCATGAAAAATCCTCCTTAAATAGAATTGAAGCAATACTTCAATACCAGTTTACGGAGGAGTATTTTTTTTGTTACAGTTTCTGTAAATTTTAAGCGGATTTGCCCGATGTTTGAGAAGCTGAACCCGTGCGGGAGGCGATACAGGAGTGAATCGCACTGAAAAGCGACAGCTTATCGCCGTAGGCGACGTCGCAGCCAAGGTGCCACGCCATGACCCCGCCAAGACCATAGTCAAAAGCGTAAGAGGTCTTGTCATAGACCATCTGGCGGCTGTTGTAGCCGCGCGTCTGACACGCATCGGCTTTAACCGGAGCGGCACCGGTGACAAAGTTTTTGTATCTGCCGAGCTTTTTTGCCTCAAGCGAATAGCTGTATAAGCTTTCGCCGCCATCGGTCGGACGGCCGAAGAAGGGGATTCCGAGCGAAAGCCGCTCCTTGTCGTAACCGGCTTTTTCGTAAGCGTCGATGACCGCGACGCAGCAGCCTTCAAACGGCGAATGGCTGCCGAAGGCGTCGAAAGAGTCATAAGCCATGATCTCAACGCGGCTCAGCGCTTTTTTGGCGGCGCTCTTTAAGCTGACGCACGCGGCGGGCAGCGCCGCGTACAGCAGGGAATCGCCGGATTGCTCGGACAAAGCGCTTATCCAGTCGCTCAGCGCGTCGGCATATTTTTCCTCATGCGGGTAGTCATAATAAAAATCGACGCCGTCGAGCTTATACTCCTTAATCAACGCGAGAACGTTAGCGTTCAACGCATCGCCGTTGTCGTTGACCGCCGAAACCAGCGCATTACCCCTTGCCGCTGTAAGTGCGTCGTCGTCGCCGGAGGTACCGGCGGGCAGCGCGACTATAAGGCTGCATAAAATACGAACGTTATGTTTATTGGCTTTTTGAGCGGCGCGGATGTTGCCGAGCGCCTGCTCTAAGGCGGCTTTTCCGCCGACGGTCTTACCGTTTACGGTAATGTCGTTATAGACGATTTTTCCCGATGCGTCGAAGGAGGTGAGCCCGTAAATGACGACATCAGAAACCGCCGCGAGCGCTCCGGCGTTCAGGTAAGCGGCGTTATAGATGTCCGCGCCGACGGCGTAAGCCGTCACGGTGAAATCACGGGGGTCGTTCTTTCGGTCATAAACAGATGTGGATGAAATATGAAACGTCTTGCTATCGGCGGTATCGGTCACCGTGACGCGGATGGCTTTGGTGTTGATTGCGTCAAACGTGCAGTACCGCGTACTTCCGATGATATCCTGCTT
>CAYYFY010000353.1:0-2640 GCA_964471035.1 uncultured Eubacteriales bacterium | reverse complement strand
CGGCGGTTATCTTTTTGAAAATGAAAGCGTTCCGGTGATAGTATATCACCGGAATGAATAATGAATATTGAATAATGAATAATGAATAATTTTGGGAGGGCTTGCGCCCTCACCCATTATAATCGGGGTGCGGGGTGTCCCCGCCTGCAATTCTTCATTCTTCATTTATCATTTTTCATTAACGTAACCTCCGTAGCTTCTCCCCTTGTAACAAACCGTACCTGTACCTCCGGCGTATCGTACCGCTCATGCGCGCACGAGAACGATACCGCCGCATTTCCTTTCGGCAGCTTAAGGCTGCCGATTGTTTTTGCCTCGTAAAGCGTATTGAAGTTTTTATCGGTCACGACAGCCTTGCCGTCGAAGCCGTATAAAAGGTACTGCTCCTCCTCGATGGTGCAGAGGAACTTGAGCATTCCTTTTGGTGTCGCGAACGACGGGTTTTCGATTTTTCCCTCGCCCGTAACGCGCAGCCGTAAAGCGGCCGGTCGTTCTTCGGGACTCTCCCATATCCAGTCCGCGCCGCCGGTCTGCCCTGGCTGCATCTCCGACAGGTCACAGCAGTACCGTTTGGACACTGTCAGCGGATATAACAGATACCGCGTGTCGTCCGCTTTTTCAAGATGCCATTCCGTTTTCGGGTCGCGCAGCGTTTCTTTCAGCGTGGGAGAAAAGGCGTCGGCGAGGCGCAGTGTATCCCAGTTTTTAATAGCTTCAAGCAACGCGTCCAGCTGTCCGTGCTTACGCAGCGTCGCCCGATCGGTAGTGATGGCGTATCCGGCGTCAAAGCCCGCCGACTCCGACAGCGCCCACTCGAGGTCTAGAAGCGTGCTCGCCTCAAATTTCTTGCTGCTGACGCGCAGTAAAAACCAGCCGAGCATCCGCGGGAACAGGTTGCGCTTAAAATATTCCTGATTGCTGATGCGGTATGTCACCTGACCCTCGCGCATCTCCTCGCCCCACGGCTCGCCCCAGTTCATGCGGTTGTGGATATGCCATAAATAATGCGTCAGGCGCGAGGCGTCGTTGAGTATCTCCTCGTCCCAGCCTTTATAGCAGCGCTCGACGAACCGGTTCATGGCGTATTCGTCCTCGCCGGTATACGAACAGCCTTCGAGACCGTCAAAGGAAATCTGCCCGATGCCCGTATTGTTGAACAGCTCGACGAGCCTGTCGCAGAACGCGTCCTGTAAAAACAGATCGGGGAACAGCGTCCTGTACGGATAATCCCAGAGCTTGTGCGTCGGACTGCCCGCCGAATGCGCCAAAGCGGCGGTATCGAACGCCCCGCGCATACAGTCAGAAAGAACGGTTTTGTCGTCCGCAAGCTTTGCGCTGCCGAACAGAATGAGCTCATCGCCGAGCTGCACGGCGCTAAGGGTAGACGGAACCTCAAAGAACGGCGACCGCTCCAGAACGACGGTCTCACAGTCCGCGTCAATGTCCTCAAGAAGCTTTACCGTACACTGCTTGAGCAGGTGCTCGCTCGGTACGGGCGTCACATATTCATCGGTGTAGGAGAGAAAGTTGCTTAAGGTATGCACGCCGATTTTAACGCCTCTCCGCGCGGCTTTTTCAGCCATCGCCTTCATCGAATCATCGCCGTGCGGGAAGCATTCGGGGTTTAGGACAAAATGTCCCCAATCCCGAAACGGTCCGCCCTCATAAATATAACCGAAACCGGCTATCTCTGCCTTGTCCAGAATAAAATCCAGCTCGTCCTCGGCAAAATCGGTAATCAGATACGAGCCCATCGCCCCACGCGCGGTCTTAGCCCACTCTCCGTCGAACAACGGGTGGGGCAGACCCTCCTCTTGCTCAATTTCGCCGATTTGCTCAAGTGCGTTTTCCGCGCGGCAGCCGAACAGCGCGAGCTTCGCGCCTGCGATAGAAGCGTCCGCTCCCGTCATCGGCGGGACATACACGTCCGGCACACCGACGACCGTCTTATATCGTTCAAAGTCGCGCCGGTGGCAGCAAAACTGCAATATACTGCCGCCCTCGACAGAAATGGCGGCGCAGTCGCACGGCTCGATGTGGCAGACCGAGATGCCCGCCGCGTACTCCCCGTAGGGAAATTCTCCGGCGAGCGGTTCAAAATAACCGGGCGAAACGCCCGATAACGTTTTTATGTTCAGAGCCTGTCCGCCGAAGGCAAGCCCCTGCCCCCGCGCGACGCCGACGACCTCGCCGACCGTCTCACAAAGCACGGTCGGAACTGGACCGAACAGCAGGACATCCGCTTTCTGAGATATATCTGTGACCTCAAACGTGACGCTGTGCTGTTTTTCTTCAATCAGCAGCTTCGCGTACAAACCGTCCTCGAAAAATACCGTCAAAGAACCGCCGTCAGACTGCGCGCTTACCGGCGTGTACAATTTGCCCGCTATGCCGACACGGACGAGCGGCGTATTCTTCATCAATAAAATATCGCGGTTGTCTATGACAATCGACTCAAAGCTTCCGCGCCCGTCGAGCGCAATAGTAAGCGAGCCTGCGTGAAAATTGTTCATATATATTCCCCCAATCCGCGAAGAGTATAGCACATCCGCGATAAAAGAACAATAAAACCTTGTCCGGTCACGTGTCAATAGTTTATTAAAATTTCATACCTTAATGGTCAAATAACGCATAGAAATT
>CAYYFY010000352.1:0-2646 GCA_964471035.1 uncultured Eubacteriales bacterium | reverse complement strand
AATATCGTACTTGCCCGTGACCTCGTCGTTAGTCATCGCGCTGACAGGGACGTTCATCTTGATGGTGCCGATGACCGTCGCGCCGTTCTTTTTCAGCTCATCAATGTGTTCCTTGTTGATGTCGATCAAATCGACCTGTTCCTTTGCCTTGGATATGTACGTCCCTAAAACAAGTCCCATAGATCCTGCGCCAAGTATTGCGGTTCGCATGAATGTTTCCTCCTTTTATTCTCTGAGTTTTTATGCTCTGGGTATAACATAAACAAAAAAAGCCCTTCGGGTAAAACGGCGCGTTATGGGTGAAAAAACAACAAAAACGCACAGAAAACCCCGTGTGATGATAAGAAATATTAGGAAGTATATTGCAATAATTATACTATATCGAAACGGTCATGTCAACACATTTTAACCGCATATGTTTAAAAGGAATTATTTTATCGGAGGTATTGGCACATGGACGAAGGAATTGCCGCTTTTTTAGAAAAAATGAAGGGGAAGAGGATTGCGCTTATCGGCTGCGGGAAATCGAATCTGCCTCTTACGCAGCTTTTTTTGCGATACGGTGCCAACGTTACCGTCTGCGATGAAAAAGACGAAAGCGCGCTGACTCTTGCGTCTGAGCTGAGAAAAGCGGGCATTGAGGTGCGTTGCGGAAAGAACTATCTCTTTGAGCTTGCCGCGGATATTGTATTCCGCTCGCCGGGTATTTATTACAATAAACCGGAGCTCAAAGCGTTCAGGGAGCGGGGCGTTACCGTGACGTCAGAGATCGAGGTGTTCTTTAAGCTTTGCCCCTGCAAGACTTACGGAATCACCGGTACTGACGGGAAGACGACTACGACGACAATCGTATCGGAGATATTGAAAAAAACAGGGAAAACCGTTCATGTCGGCGGTAATATCGGTATGTCCATGCTTCCCATGATAGAACACATAGCCGCCGATGATCTGGCGGTGGTTGAGCTTTCGTCCTTTCAGCTAATGTCCATGCGCCGTTCACCCGACGTCGCGGCGATAACCAATATTTATCCCGATCATCTCAATGTTCATAAAGATATGGCGGAGTACATGGAAGCGAAGAAAAACATTCTGTCGCATCAGGACGCATTCTCCAGAGCCGTTCTGAACATGGATAATCCCGCGGTGAACGCGCTCTCGGATGTTGTGCGCGGCGACCTGTACAAATTCAGCATACAATCACGCCCTGACCGCGGCGCTTATCTTGACAGTGACGGATGGCTCTGTTTTGCGGACGGCGGCGCGGCGGAACGCATCGTACATAAGAACAGCATTGTCATCCCGGGTATGCATAACGTCGAAAACTATCTTGCCGCCATCTGCGTTGTTCACGGGGACGCCAAAGGCGCTTATATTGCCGAAACAGCGGCGGCTTTCGGCGGCGTGGAACACAGAATGGAGTTTGTCCGCGCGTTTCGCGGGGTCCGGTATTACAACGACTCAATAGCCACCGGTCCGGCAAGCGTCAGGGCGGGGCTGAACGCCTTCAATCAGCGTTTGATCGTGATTGCGGGCGGTTCCGATAAACAGCTGGATTATAGTGAGCTTTCCGAAGATTTGAATACCTGCGTCAAGGTGCTTATTCTGCTCGGAGAAACAGCGGATAAAATCGAAGCGGCGGTAAAAAGAGCTGCGCGATACGATCCTCAAAATGTGCGTATTATTCGCGTCAAAACGATGGCCGACGCCGTAAACGCCGCCTATGAAAACGCGAAAAGCGGTGATGTCGTGTCGCTTTCGCCCGCCTCCGCGAGCTTTGATATGTTCAGGGATTTTGAGGAGCGCGGCAAAGTGTATAAGGCGTTGATAAACGCGTTGTCATAGATGAGCCTGATTGTATGCTTGTCACACAATTCCAAGGGGTGCTGTATAATGGTACCGAGGTCCGGCGGTGTGTTTTTAACGCTCTGTCGGACTATTTATAAAGGAGGAACACCTATGACAAACAATATGCAAACACAGTGGGCACGCCGTCTGAGCGGCGAGCTTCAAAACGCGGCCGGCGGTCTGGCCATATATGACAGAGACGCGGCAACCGTTTCGGATTCCGATTCAGCGGTTCTTCTTATCGATTTCAGCGGCGTCAACTGCGGCAATGCCATGGAGCTGCACGCGGTGATGAGCGCCGCGCTTGAAGAGGGGAAAACGCTGGTGCTTCTCAATGTCGGAGATGCGGAGCTTCTGTCGGCGTTCCTCGGCTTCGGCGTCAGCGGACAGTGTGTAATCATCCGGCCTTATCAGGGATTTTTCGCCGTCAACGTGTTTGAACCCGAGTGGGACACAGAAGTGACCTGCAGCGAGAGCACGGTTACGCAGAGCGCCGACGGAGACAGCTGCGTTCATGTGGACGTTACCGGCGAAGACTGCTGCTCGCAGGCGGAATCGACGCCGGCGTTTGAAGACCTCTGTGTCAACGAGCAGGCACGCGTCATTGCGAACATTCTGACCGAGGACTTCGAGGTCCCGCGGGAATTCTCCTGCGCGGCATCGCTGCAAAACACGCCGATGGCGCTGCCGCCCCACCAGTACCGGCTGATATACCTGACGATCGAGCGAAGCTGGAACCTCACCGCCAAGCAAGTTGCCAACAACTCCGTCGTCATGGAAGTCAGCCTGATCGCTTCCTAC
>CAYYFY010000351.1:0-2656 GCA_964471035.1 uncultured Eubacteriales bacterium | reverse complement strand
GCGGTATTGAAATGTGAGCCGCCCTCATAGACGTCTTTTCCCGTTTTAAGGCAGTTCTTATACAGCGACGACGCGAGCGGCGTGGTATAATCCGCCTTGAGCGTTTTTTCAATTTCCTGCTGGTCGTCGAGAATCGCTTTCGCCAGCGCGTTCAGCCGCGTCTGGAAACGCGCAAGCAGCTCATTCATATCCGACGGCGGATCGTATATGTACAACCCTCTTTTTTTATAGCGGCGCTTGAGTTGTTTTTCGCGGCGCGCCGACGCTCCGTCCTTCAGCGCAAATTCAATGATTTTAGTTGTCAGCTTTTCAAGCTCCTGCTTTTTTCCGACATTCCACAGGTCGTGCTCATGCCCTTTGAGCGCCTGCAACAGCGGCAGCGTGATGTTCATGTTGGCGGAATCGGTATTGCCGAAATGGTCGTCCGACGCGACCGGCTCGACACAGCCGACAATGGAATAGTTCCGCGCGTTTTCTATAGATGTGTCATAGTGCCTTGTCAGTGACTCAATGTAAATGTTGTCGCTGAAAAGCTCCGGCATGGGACAGCCGTTGATATAGATTTCCGCTAGCCTGTCAAGGTACTTCTGCGGATTTTTTTCATGAATTCTCGCGCACATATTGACGGCGAGCGGCTGCAGCTCGCAGGCGTCTACGAGCATATAGGTGAGGTCGTTTACGGCGTCGTTTCCGTCCTTGTCCACGCCGCCGAATGTCAGCGCCTGATCGGTGGACAGCGTTTCAAACAGCTTGCTGACATTCAAAAAGCTCTCGCCGTCGTTGGCTAAAATAACCTCATCCATTTTGAGAATAAACAGGCAGAGCAGCTCCTTAGCCTCCTCGTAGGTAAGCCTGCCCTCCTCTACATCCTTCTTATAATACGGATATAAAATCTGATCAAAGCGTCCGAAGGATACGGCGTTTTCATACGCCTCGATACAGAGGGCTATCTGTAAAAACATCATGCTCTGAAGCGCCTCATGGAAGGTGCGGGCGGGGTTTTTAGGGACAAAAGCACAGATGTCCGCTATAATTTCAAGCTCTTTTTTACGCTGAGGGTCGGTTTCCCCCTCGCTCATCGTTTTAATATGCGCCGCGTATCTGCTCGCAAAAGTTTCAAGAGCCTCCAGCGATATGATGATGCCGCGATAAAAATTACGGTCGTTTTCGGGATGCTCCTTCGCCGCTTTCACTGCTTCCGCCTTTAGCCCTGTCGTCCCAAGTGTCAAAAGACGATCAAAATTGACGACAAAGTGGGAGATGGCGGCCATATTGTTATTGAAACCCGTGTTCATTTCCACCATGCGGGAGAGCATGGAAAACATATTGGACATTTTGGGGTTCGCTTTTCTGATGATGCTGTGCTTTATCCAGAACGGGAATATGTTCTTATAAAAATCCCTTCGCTCCTCGGGCGTGGTCTGAAAAGAGACGGGCTTCTGCTTATCTGCTCTATATAAAAATGTGATGTATCCGGCGCCGTACTGCTCCTCCCAGACCTGCCCCGCTACTCGTTTGGAGGTGAAGTTACCGACAAGCAATTCGTCCGGATAGACGATTGTCTTTTTATTTTTCAGCACATAGCGCAGCCGCTGCGCCCTGTGAATGGGCGTCGGCTTCTCGAATCCGTCGTACTTTTTATAATACTCCGTTTTAAGGGCTGCCACCTCAAAACAGATAGCGCGATCGCTTTCATGAATCGCTTTTCGCACACGCAGCACGCGATCGGAAAACGTCGCCGCCTGCGGAGCCGCTTCCAAATCGTCGTTAAAAGGCGTGATGCCGTGTTTCTGAAACAGGGCGACACCGTTTTTCAGCGACATAAGACTCTGCTCACTCGTAATATGAAGCTCAGGCACTTGAAGGTTAAGACGTTTCGCCTTGTCCTCGTACATATTGTGATACTTTAACAGCTCGATTTTGTCGTACCCGACGCTCTTTAAAAAGCGCGCGGCGGCTTCAATCTCCGCTTCGCCGTCGTTATGTCCCGGCACCATGACCATGCGAAACCGTATATTCGCCTTTTGAGCGAGCAGCTTTTTCAGATTGGTCTGTATCAGTGCGCCCGTCTGCCCTGTCAGCCGTTTATGCAGCTCATTGTTCCCCACCACTTTTAAGTCCACTAAAAACAGGTCTATGTACGGCAGCGACGCCTTTATGGTTTCCCACGGCGCGTCGAGCGTCGTTTCCGCCGTAATTGTCACTTTATTTTTCTTGAGTGTTTTCAGCAGTTTTATAAGCGCCGCGCCGTTCTGCATAAAGGGTTCGCCGCCCGAAAGCGTAACGCCGCCGCCGGTGGAGGAATAGTAGTGGTGGTCTCTTGCGACAATATCCGCAATTTCTTTAACCGTATACTGTTCGTCGTCGGCGGCGGAGTGAAAGTCTAACGATTCGGGATTCTGGCACCACAGGCACCGCAGAGCGCAGCCCCTGAAAAAGATCGTGGAGCGGATACCCGGCCCGTCATGAACGCACGTCCGTTGGATTTTTACGACACACAGCCGGTCGTTAACATCGTCGGCAACGGTCATTTCCTTTAGATTAGTTGAAAGGTTCGGCATAATAATCACCCCTATCACACAAAATACGTCATGATCAGTATACGCCTACCGCGGCTCCGTTGTCAATAATATAAGTATATATAAATATATATAAT
>CAYYFY010000350.1:0-2661 GCA_964471035.1 uncultured Eubacteriales bacterium | reverse complement strand
ATCTGGATGGATGCGTTGCGAAACGGACAGACAGAGCTGACGAACACCAACAAGCTTGTGCGCTTTTATTCCGGTACGACGGGGCTTAAAACCGGCACGACCGCAAAGGCTAAAAACTGTGTTTCGGCGTCGGCGCGCCGCGACGGGCTGCATTTAATCGCCGTCGTCATGGGCAGCAGCTCGGGCGTCGCCCGTTTTGAGACGGCAAAAGCCATGCTGTCGTGGGGCTTTTCCAACTATACGCTCGTCGAACCGGTTATCGATCCCGCGCAGATCACCCCCGTGAATGTCTGGTACGGCGAAAATAACACAGTCGTTCCCGCCGTACCCGAAATTTCACCTGTACTGACGAAAAAGGGCAAAGAAGCGCAGGTGACGACCGAAATAGTAATAACCGAAAGCGTTGAGGCGCCTGTGTACGCGGGGCAGTCGCTGGGTAAGCTGAAATTCCTGTCGGGCGGTCAGGTCATCGCCGAGTATGATCTCACGGCGCCTGCTGAAATCAAAAAGCTGGATTTCTTCAGCTCGTTTGTGCGGATATTCCGTTTTATGGCGACGGGAAGCGCGAACATAGAGATAGAGTAAGATAAAGAAATATTAAAAATCTTTGAATTTTATCCGTTTGTATTGAAATATTCGTTCTGATATTGTACAATATATACGAGGTGATTCCCTTGAGTGTCAAACTCGATTTGCAATATCTGAACACATTTATTACCCGCGCCGACATCGACGCTGTGAAAGAGGAAGCTATGGCTGCCGCCGGGCTTCTGCGCAGCGGAGACGGCGCGGGCAATGAGTTTTTAGGATGGCTCACGCTTCCCGAGGACTACGATAAAGAGGAGTTTAGAAGAATTAAGCGCGCCGCCGAAAAGATTCGCGGCGACAGCGACGTTTTAATTGTCATTGGCATTGGCGGATCGTATATCGGCGCGCGGGCGGCCATCGAGTTCTGTACTTCGCAGAACTACAACCAGTACGGCAGCCCGAAGATATTCTTTGCGGGCAACACGGTCAGCGGCAGCGCGCTGGCGGAGCTTATGGACCTGTGCGCCGATAAGGATGTTTCGGTCAATGTCATCTCGAAATCCGGTACGACGACCGAACCGACCTTAGCTTTCCGCATGTTCAAGGAGCTGCTTGAAAGCCGTTACGGCAAAGAAGAAGCTGCTAGTCGCATATACGCCACGACAGACAAGGCGCGCGGTACGCTCAAGGAGCTGTCAGACAAAGAGGGCTATGAGACCTTTGTCATACCCGACGATGTCGGCGGCCGTTATTCGGTGCTGACGGCGGTCGGGCTTCTGCCTATTGCGGCGGCGGGTATCGACATCGACGCGATGATGGCGGGCGCGAGGGACGCGATGGACGCTCTTTCCGGCGGCGACTTTGAATCTAACGACTGTTACCGCTACGCTGCCGTCCGCAACCTGTTGTACCGCGCGGGCAAACAGGTGGAGATGATGGTTTCCTATGAGCCGGATTATACCATGATGAACGAGTGGTTTAAGCAGCTTTTCGGCGAGAGTGAAGGTAAAGACGGACATGGTCTTTTTCCGGCGTCGGCGATCTTTTCGACCGACCTGCACTCGCTCGGACAGTATATCCAACAGGGCGAGCGGCTGCTGTTTGAGACAACCGTCGTCTTCGAAGAGCCCAAGCGTTCTCTTGTCATTCCCTTTGACCCTGAAAACGCCGATGGTTTCAATTTCGTCGCCGGAAAAACCATGGACGAGGTCAACAAAATGGCGTTTTTTGGAACGGCGCTCGCCCATACCGACGGCGGCGTCCCCAACCTCGTTCTGCGCGTGACGCGGATGGACGCCTTCGCGTTCGGGTATCTCGCGTATTTTCTTGAAAAAGCCTGTGCGGTATCCGGCTATATGCTAGGCGTCAACCCGTTCGACCAGCCGGGAGTGGAGAGTTACAAGCAGAATATGTTCGCCCTGCTCGGCAAACAGGGGTATGAGGCACTGAAACAGCAACTCGAAAGCAGAATATAAGGAGGAATTGACCATGGTATCGCTAATTATTGGCAACAAGGGTTTTGGAAAAACCAAGCATCTGATCTCCCTTCTGAACGAGGCGGTTGAAAAATCGAACGGCAACGTCGTCTGTATCGAAAAAGAGCCGAACCTCCGTTTTGAGGTCACCTACAGAGCGCGTCTGATCGATACTGACCATTACGGCGTCGCCGGACCGGACGCGTTTTACGGTTTTTTAAGCGGAATTGTGGCGTCGGACCACGACATTACCGAGATTTTTGTTGACGCCACGCTCAAGATCGTCGGGCGCGATTACGAGGCGTTTGCCGACTTTTTAGAGAATATCGACACCTTGAGCACAAACAACGACATCCACTTTGTTTTCACGGTCTCCGCCGCCCCTGAGGAAATTCCCGAGCGCGTTTACGCTTTTGTCCAAAAGATTTGAATTTTTTCTTGACAAACGGTTAATCTGATAATATAATAGCTGTTGCGTCAAAGGAAGGCTGTCCGTATGACTGTTGATCTGGAGCCGATTTTCAATAACGAGGGCGCGTATGTCCCGTTTGATTTTGCGCTCGACCTGTCGTCGCTGCCGCACGGCGGCGGATGTCCGCTCAAAGAGCCTTTGAGAATACGCGGCGAGATCAAAAACAGAGCGGGGATTGTCACGTTG
>CAYYFY010000349.1:0-2663 GCA_964471035.1 uncultured Eubacteriales bacterium | reverse complement strand
GGCGCGATGCCGCGCCGCGTCGAACCGAATTTCTTACTTTCCAGCCTGTCCTCCTCCAGAATGTCGAGGAGCTTGTGGTAGGGCATGCAGACAATTGCCTTGTCGCTAATCTTCAGGTGGTCGGGTGTAATCTGTATTCCGGCGTCGCGCAATTTTTTAACCTCATTAAAGAGGTGCTCGGCGTCAATAACCATGCCCGGTCCCAGCACGTTTAAGGTGCTGTCCCTCAAAATGCCGGAGGGGAGCAGATTCAGTATAAATTTGCCCTTGTCATTAATGACGGTATGACCGGCGTTGTTGCCGCCCTGATAGCGGATGACGATGTCCTGTGTTTCACTGAGGAGATCGACCATGCGCCCCTTACCCTCATCGCCCCAGTTGATGCCTACGACGGCTGTCAGCATATACGACTGTCCTTTCCATTATAGGAGCTATTTCACTTGCTTTTCGTCCTGATATTTCAGCGCCGCGCCGATAAGCCCCAAAAACAGCGGATGGGCGCGGTTCGGACGGCTCTTGAATTCCGGATGGAACTGAACGCCGATGAAGAAGCGCTTGTCCGGCAGCTCGACGGTCTCAACGATCTCCTGATCCGGCGAGGTGCCGCCGATGGCCATGCCGTGCGAGAGGAACAGATCCATGTACGCGTTGTTGAATTCATAACGGTGACGGTGCCGCTCGGAGACATGGGCGGTTTTGTAGCACTTCTCAAGCAGCGTGTCGGGGCGGATGTCGCAGGGCCACTGCCCCAAGCGCATGGTGCCGCCCTTTGCCATGCCCTTGTACTGGTTGGGCATAAAGTCGATGACCCTGTGCGGGGTCTCCTCGTCGAATTCGCCGGAGTTGGCGCCGTTGAGGCCACAGACGTTCCTGGCGTATTCGATGACGGCAATTTGCATCCCGAGGCAGATGCCTAAGAACGGGATGTCGTGCTCGCGCGCGAAGCGCACGGCCAAAATCTTGCCCTCGACGCCGCGGTTGCCGAAGCCGCCGGGGATCAGAATACCGTCGCAGGTGCCGAGCAGCTCGTCCGCGGTTTCTTCGGTGACCAGCTCGCTGTCCACCCACGCGATCTCGATGTGCGAGCCGTGCTCATAGCCCGCGTGGCGCAGCGCCTCGGAGATGGAGAGATACGCGTCATGCAGCTTGACATATTTGCCGACAAGCGCGATTTTAACCTTGTGCGGACGGTTCTTGACGCGCTCAAGCATGGCGTTCCAGTCGCTCATGTCGGGAGCGGGGACATTGAGGCCCAGCTCGCGGCAGACGATCGAGGAAAAATTGCTCTTTTCCAGCATGACCGGCGCTTCGTATAAAACGGGGACGGTCTTATTCTCAATGACGCAGTCGGGCTTGACGTTGCAGAACAGCGCGATCTTGCGATAGATGTTCTCGTCGTCAATCGGCTCGTCGCAGCGCAGCACGATGATGTCCGGAGCGATCCCCATCGATTGGAGCTCCTTGACCGAGTGCTGGGTGGGCTTCGACTTGTGCTCGCCGGAGCTCTGGAGATACGGCACGAGCGTCACGTGGATGAACAGGCTGTTCTCATGCCCGACCTCTAAGGACACCTGCCGTATAGCCTCTAAAAACGGCTGGCTCTCGATGTCGCCGGCGGTGCCGCCGATTTCGGTGATGACGATGTCGGCATTGGTCTTACTGCCGACGCTGTAGATAAAGTCCTTGATCTCATTCGTAATATGAGGGATAACCTGTACCGTTTCGCCCAAATACTCGCCGTTGCGCTCCTTGTTGAGCACGTTCCAGTAGACCTTACCCGTCGTCATGTTCGAGTATTTGTTCAAATTTTCGTCGATAAACCGCTCATAGTGACCAAGGTCAAGGTCGGTCTCCGCTCCGTCGTCGGTGACGAAAACCTCCCCGTGCTGGTAGGGGCTCATCGTACCCGGATCGACGTTGATGTAGGGGTCGAGTTTTTGCGCGGCGACCTTGAGCCCGCGGTTCTTGAGAAGCCTTCCGAGCGACGCGGCGGTGATGCCCTTGCCGAGCCCCGAAACGACGCCGCCTGTTACGAATATGTACTTTGTCATGGATATATACCTCATTTACTTTACTCTTAATCTATCGCGATAATTTAAATGATAATAGAAGTTAGACGTTAGACGTTAGACGTTAGATTTAAGGAACCTTCGGTTGGAAATTATTCCCATTCGATCGTTGCCGGTGGTTTGGAGGTGATGTCGTAAACGATCCGGTTGATGCCCTTGACCTCGTTGGTGATGCGCGTTGAGATTTTACTGAGCAGCGTGTAGGGGAGGCGGACGAAGTTGCAGGTCATGAAGTCGTTGGTCTGTACCGCGCGCAGCGCGAGCGTGTAGTCGTATGTACGGAAGTCGCCCATGACGCCGACGCTGCGGGTATCGGTCAGAACGGCGAAATACTGAGCGGGGCGCACCTTTGACTTTCCGATCTCCTCGCGCAGGATGTAATCGGCGTTGCGGAGGATTTCGAGTTTCTCGAACGTGACCTCGCCGATGACGCGTATGGCAAGTCCCGGACCGGGGAACGGCTGGCGGTGTACGATGGCATCGGGCAGTCCCAAAAGCGCGCCGACCTCTCTGACCTCGTCCTTAAAGAGACCGGCCAAAGGTTCGACGATGCCCTCGAAGTCCATTTTTTCGGGCAGACCGCCGACGTTGTGG
>CAYYFY010000348.1:0-2675 GCA_964471035.1 uncultured Eubacteriales bacterium | reverse complement strand
CCTTCATAACCGCTTATACACGCGGGCAGTCCCTGCGGATAGGTTTCCTCCAGAACACGCTTCATCCAGATGTCCTTAGGGAACGCTTCCAAATGGTGAAAGCCGTAGAGAAGCACGCAGTCAGCCACCTTCGGACCGACGCCCAAAATTTTCAAAAGCTCCGCGCGCGCCTGTTCTAGGGGCAGTGTTTTTAGCGTTTCAAGGTCGGTTTTACCCGACGCGACGCTTTTTGCCGCCGCCAAAAGATATTGCGCGCGGTATCCGGCACGCACGGGCGCGAGCGCCTCACTTGACACAGACGAAAGCTTTTCAGGCGTCGGGAACGCGTAGGCGTCCTCGCCGATACGCTCCCCGCAGAGCAGGCACAGCCGCTCGATCATACCCGCGATGCGCGGTATATGGTTGTTCGACGAAAAAATAAACGAACAGAGCGTTTCCCATGGCTCCTGACGCAGTATCCGTATGCCGCAGTATGCCCCACAGGCGTCTTTGAGCGTCCCGTCCGACGAAAACACGTTCAAAATGCGGGCGTAATCCGTTTCAAGGTCAAAATAATTGATCCAGAACGGAAGATTTTCCTCGGGCAAATCATGGAAAATCAACTGCGTTCCCGTCTGGGACGCCGTCAGCGCCTTTCCCGCGGCGACGCCAAAAAAGCGGTCGCCCGCTTTTGTCCAGCGAAACGCCTGTCCGCAGGAAAGCGTCAGCGGCAAAGAAAAACAATCGATGTCGGAAAAGACAAAATTCCGTCCTCGCCGTTGCATTTTCAAACGAAAAAATCTCCTCTTTATACAAGATTTTCATAGGAATTTATACACCTTGCACATTGTTGAAATTATCCAAATTTTTTTCCGCCGGACAAGCCGTATTTTTCTTTCCGCAGAGTATAATCGGTAAAGTGGTTAAAACCCCGCGTATATACGAATCGTAAAATTGTAATGGCAATTATTGTCATTTTATGGCGAATATCGCTTGTGTAAGGCATTTTAGGCGGAGTTATTAACAGTTTCAACAGGGTTATCAACAATTTCTCTTGAGAAAGCATTATACAGATAGTATAATAATTGCACCGTAATTTTGACGAACCCTATTTTTCAAGTCGTTTTTCCGACCGACTTTTTTCTGCGTTTGACGCGTTTATGGCGTGTATATTTGCCCCGTTTCGGCAAAACATAGCTTTGAAAAACAAAATTGGTATCGCTCCTCTATAATTTGCTTGCAACGGCGCGGCAAGAAGTAATCGGAGCATACCGTCACAAAGCGCCACGGAAAGGGTAAACCAATGATCAAGGGAGTCAACAAACAAGTCGTCGAAATCAGCGAAACCGGCAACGAATTCTTTGAAAAAGCCATCTTTTTCGTCCGTCCCGAGTACAGCGGTCTGGGTGAGGGGAAGCTTAAAGAAAAGGCGCAGAGCGCCATCGACAGGACGGCTACACCGCCTAAGGGCAAGTACGCACTGAGCAAAGAACGCCTGAAACCCGCCCTGTGGCTTTTAGGAGCCGCCGCGGGGGGCGGCACGCTGACCGCGGCAATCCTGTTGCTGTTAGAATAAACCCGAAAGCCTGAAGCTGTTTTCAGGCTTTTTTCTACACCATTATAGCACATTGCGCCCGACTGTCAATAACGCGTCTTGACACGACGCGCTCTGGCAGGTATACTTAGGAAAAAGGAGGATATGTATGAAACCGACAAAAACCATCACCGTTTTACTTCTGCTTGCCGCTCTCTGCATCCCGCTTATGACCGGCTGCTCAGGCTCAAAAAAACCGTCTGAAACAAAGACAGCCACCGAAAGCCTAAACGCGTCTGAACCGATCGTTTTTACCGACTCTGTATTTGAAACGCTGCTGAAAACGGCTCTCGGCAAGGAAAAGATCACGCCCGCCGACCTCTCCGGCTACACCGGTCTTCAACTGATGGCGGATAAGTATATTTTCCTGACAGGCAACGGCAAGGAGCATCAAAGTGTCATTCTGCTCCACGAGGACACCTTTGAGTACAAAGAACAATCCTATAAAGGCTTCGGTACCGTGAAATCCCTCGCCGACCTGAAATATTTTACCGATCTTCACACGCTTGAGGTCTCTTTGCAGCCGAACATCGATTATGCCGCCATTCCGATTCTCGGACAAATCAAACGCCTCACGATAACCCAAAGCAGCCTTAAGGACATCGCGTTTCTGTCGAAATCGCCCGGGCTTCTGTCTTTAGATCTTTTTGAAAACGACGTCACGGACATTTCCGCGCTTAAAAGCTGCGCTTCTCTGATGTACCTGAGCGTGAACTATAACGACGTTTCTGATCTGTCGCCGCTGAAGGACCTGACCTCGCTTTTGGACATTTCATTTTACGAAAATAAAATTACCGACATCAGTATGCTCTCCGCTCTTAAAAATCTTGAGGAAATAGAGATGCCGAATAACCAGATAGCCGACATCTCCGTTCTCAAGGGTCTTACAAGTTTAAAGACGGTCAGCTTAGGATACAATAAAATCACGGATGTCAGTCCGTTAAAGGATTTCACCTCTTTTGAGAGGATTATTCTTACGGGCAATCCGGTCAAGAATATCGAACTGTTAAAGCACATAGACAATCTGGTATTTGAATAAATTCAATCCCGTAAAGCGCCGGAACGTTTTTGTTCCGGCGCTTTCTTCTTTATCGGCGCATAT
>CAYYFY010000347.1:0-2675 GCA_964471035.1 uncultured Eubacteriales bacterium | reverse complement strand
GGCGGTATATCTCTGTTGCACTTTCCCTAAGGTCACCCTCGGCGGCCGTTAGCCGCTATCCTGCCGTGTGAAGCCCGGACTTTCCTCACCATGTGTATGGTGCGACTGCCCATTCCGGCGACAATGGGTATTGTACAGTAATCTGTTGAAAAAGTCAACAAAATACGCGAAAACCCTTGACAATACAGAATTTACTTGTTAAAATACGCTTTGCCGCGTGTTATGGGCGGGTTTTTATAAAACCCACAAACGGCTGACGCCGTGCCTTTTTTACAGCGAGACTAAAAAAAGGACAGATACTATGTACGCAATCATTGAAACGGGCGGAAAGCAGTACAAGGTCGAAAACGGCGATGTCGTTTTCATCGAGAAGCTGGACGTCGAGGCAGAATCCGAAATTACATTCGACAAGGTCATAGCCGTCGGACTTGACGGCGATATCGCCACAGGCTCCCCTTATGTCGAGGGCGCGTTTGTCACCGCCAAGGTCATTAAGAACGGCAAGGGCAAGAAAATCGTCGTCGCCACCTATAAGGCAAAGAAGAACGAAAAGCGCAAGATGGGACACCGCCAGCCGTATACCAAGGTTGAAATTACGGCCATCAAGGCAAAGAAACAAAAGTGATCACGGTTACGCTCACCGGCTCCCCCGGCTCAGTCACGGGCTTTTACGTTGAGGGACACGCCATGGCGGACGGTTACGGCAAGGACATTGTCTGCGCCGCGGTTTCATCGGCGGCCTATATGGCGGCCAACACCGTCACCGACATCCTTCGCGTCAAAGCAACGGCAGCAGCCCGCGACGGCAGTATGACGCTCTGCGTCGAAAAACAGGACGCGCCGAAAGCCAAGGACATCTTAGCGGGGTTTGAGCTGCATATGAAAGCGCTTGCCGGTCAGTATCCGCGGAATTTAACAATCAAGTATACGGAGGGTTAACAATGCTTAAGATAAACATTCAGCTGTTCGCTCATAAAAAGGGAATGGGCTCCACCAGAAACGGTCGGGATTCCGAATCCAAACGTCTCGGCGTCAAGCGCGCCGACGGTCAGTTCGTTCTCGCGGGCAACATCCTTGTCCGCCAGAGAGGCACCAAGATTCACCCCGGCAGCAATGTCGGCAAGGGCAAGGACGACACGCTTTTCGCTTTAACCGACGGCAAGGTCCGTTTTGAGCGTCTGGGCAAGGACCGCAAAAAGGTCAGCGTCTACAACATCGAGCAGTAAGGATAGCAACAACAGCGCCGCGGGATTTATTCCGCGGCGTTTTTTTTGTTGACAAACGGGGCTGATTCAGCTCTCCTGCTTTAACCTATACTGCACCAACCGGCATTCCCTTGATAATTAAACGAGTTCCCGGCAGACAACCATGTGTGTATCGCCGTTCTGCTCCCGTTATATGTATAAAAAGATGCAATATCATAATAATTACCGTTGTTAAAACGGCCGCATACTACCCGTCCCGAAATTGCTTCCGGTTTATATCCGCCGTTTGAGTCACTGTCCCACCATCCGGCGTTTTGTTGATATGTAAAACCGGTGCCTGTCGATAACCATACATGTATAACGGTTCTGTTCGCTGCATAATAATAAAAAGCGGCAATATCAAAACGCCCGTCATTATTAAAATCACCGTTAACTACGCGATTGGTGGCATAGGAGGCTGTATAACCCCCATTATTGTTGCTGTCCCACCATCCCGTATTAGACTGATAAACAAAGCCGGAACCGTTTGATAAAAAGACATGAATAACCGTACGGCCGTTTCCATAATCATACAGGGTGGCAATATCGTCATATTCATCATCGTTATAATCACCGCAAATTACACGATAGGTAGTACGCGATGATTGGTATCCGTTGATTGAACTGCTATGCCACCATCCTGAGTTGCTTTGGTATGTAAAGCCTGACCCCGTCGACAACCACACATGAATGGCGGTCTCGCTGGTATCATAATTATAAAATGCCGCGATATCGTCTTTGCCGTCATGATTATAATCTCCGCATACCACACGACCGGTTGCCCGGGGAGCCTGATACCCGTTGATTAAGTCGCTGTCCCACCAACCGGTGTTTCCCTGATAGGTGAATGACGTCCCTGTGGACAACCATACTTGCAAAATAGTTCTACTCGCAGTCCTCTCATATAAAACACCTATGTCGTCCCGGCCATCGTTATTGAAATCTCCGGCGACCACCCGGCCTGTCGCTTTACTTGAGGTATAACTTGAAAGCGCCGCACTGTCCCACCAGCTGGACATTGTAAACGCACTGTTTGTGGAGGTGCCTACTCTGATCATCATCGAACCGTTACCGCAATCATATAGAACGGCAACGTCGTCACGCCCGTCTCCGTCAAAATCACCGGCTACGGTGCGGTTATCAATGGGTGTTATCTCACCGGCAATCACGAGACTGTTATAGGCATTCAGTCTGCCGCCGGTTAAAACCTTGCCTTGTAAAGACGACTTTGAATCAACCCCCTCTAAAATCGCGTTTTTAATCTGTAACGCGGATAAGTGGGAATACTTCGCCTTGATCAGCGCCGCGACACCCGTTACATGCGGCGCCGCCATGGAAGTGCCGGACATGGTGTGATAACCATCTTCTTCATGAGTTTTTGCATCATGCGTTCCGTTACTACACATTGCAGTGGGATATGTGCTGAGTATG
>CAYYFY010000346.1:0-2678 GCA_964471035.1 uncultured Eubacteriales bacterium | reverse complement strand
GTCGATGAGGAACGGCTGCTTAAGCTTTGGGAGGGACTGGGCTATTACAGTCGGGCGCGAAATCTACAAAAAGCCGCGCGCGCCGTCTGCGAGGAATACGGCGGAAAACTGCCCGCGGATTATGAGCTTCTTCTTAAGCTGTCCGGTATCGGGGAATACACCGCCGGCGCGATCGCCTCGGCGGCGTTCGGGCTGCCCGTCGCGGCAATAGACGGCAATGTGCTGCGCGTCACGGCACGGCTTCTGAACGACGGGGGCGACGTCCTGTCGGTTCCCGTAAAAAAACGGCTGCGGCAGACCGTCGAAGCCATGCTGCCTGAAAACCGTTCGGGCGACTTCAATCAGGCGCTCATGGAATTGGGCGAACGCGTCTGTCTGCCGAACACCGTACCGCTCTGCGGTGAGTGCCCGCTGCAAAGCCTCTGTGACGGGTACAAAAGCGGGTGTCCTGAAAATCTGCCGCTGAGAAGTAAAAAAACCGAACGGCGTGTCGAACGCAGAACGGTCTTTGTTATTTTATCGGAAAAGGGCGTATTGCTGCATAAGCGCGGACCTAAGGGACTGCTTTTTGGACTGTGGGAGCTGCCGAATACCGAGGGGTTTCTTAAGCTCGAAGAAGCCGCGGCGCATATTGCCGACTTGACCGGCGTAAAGCCCCTAAGCTTCGAACCGCTTAAAGACGCGAAGCATTTGTTTACGCATATCGAATGGCAAATGAAAGGTTTTAAGTTCACTGTCGGCGCGTTTGAGCTGTCTACGGACTATGTGTGGGCGGCGCGTGACGACCTGAAAAACGCCTACGCGCTCCCGCGCGCGTTTGGCGCATACCGTTCATTTCTGTTCAAATAGCCTTATAATTTTTTGTCCTTTTCAATAACGGCGTCGACAGCCTTTAAGACCGCGTCGGAAAACCCGTTTGCCTGTAAGGACGCGATACCCTCAATGGTGATGCCGCCGGGTGAGCAGACCTTATCGATCAGCTCCCACGGATGCTCGCCGCTCTCGCGCAGAAAGCGCATACTGCCCTCGATGACCTTCATCGCTATCTTCAGCGCGTCGGCGCGCGCCATGCCGTTCTTGACCGCCGCGCGCGTCAAAGCGTCGGCAAACATAAAACAGAACGCCGGAGCCGCGCCGCCGATGGCGTCGAATACGGGAAACAGCTTTTCCTCAAGCTCAACAACCTCTCCCGAACAGCGCAGCAGCTTTAACGCGTCTGTTACCATATCGTCGGTGACCATCTCGTTTTTACAGTACGCCGACATCGACTCGCCGACCGCGGCGTTCAAATTCGGCATCACGCGGATAAGCGGTACGTCGAAGCCGATAAGCGCGCGAAGCTTTTCGAGCGACTGTCCCGCGGCGATCGAGATAACGAGCGGCTTTTTGATAGACAGCGCTCCAGCCATTTCTGGCAGAACCTTAGACAAAATGTTGGGCTTAACCGCTAAAACGATGACGCCGCAGTCCGAGATCAGGCGCGGAAGCTGATATGAAATATCCACGGACAGCTCCGCTTTTAAGGCTTCGAGCGTATCGCCGCTGATGTCGTAGACCTCTATAGAGGCGGGCGGGATCACCTTCGAGCGCACAGCGCCCCGAATGAGCGCCGAGCCCATGTTCCCCGCGCCGACAAATCCATACTTCATGCTTATGACCATCCTTTCTCTGCGAGGCGGAAGTTTTGTCCGGTCGGCTAAAGCCGATTCGCATCTTCACCTATGATGCGAAAGGGCAAAACTTCGGGTTGAAAGTTATAACTTTCAACCTTCCTCCAGTTTAGAGGTGCAATGCGGGCAGCGCACGGCTTCTAAATCAATCTCGGTTTTGCAAAAAGGACACTTTTTCGTCGTCGGCTCCGGCTTTTCCTCTTCCTTTTTACCGATGTCCTTGATATGGTTGATGACGCGGACAAATAGGAAAATCACGAAGGAGACGATCAGGAAATTGAGCACCGCGCCGATAAACGTCCCGTAGCTGAGCACCGCCGCTTTTGCCGCGGTGGCAGCCGCCAGTGATTCATAATCCTTGCCGTCAAGGGCTATAAACCATTCGTTGAACGACAATCCGGCTGTAAGTAAACTGACAAGCGGCATGATGATGTTGTTGACGAGTGAATTGACGATGCCCGTAAACGCCGAACCGATGACGACGCCGACGGCCAGGTCAATGACGTTGCCGCGCGTGATGAATTTTTTAAATTCGCCGGCAAAACCCAATCCTTTTTCTTTAACTGACATATTTATTACCGTCCTTTCTCTGCGAGGCGGAAGTTTTGTCCGGTCGGCAAAGCCGATTCGCATCTTCACCTATGATGCGAAAGGATAATACTTCTGTTTGAAAGATTTATCTTTCAAACTACATCCTTTTATGAAAATATAGCATAACAACGGCATTTTTGCAATAAATATTTGCTTTTTTAGAATGTTATGTGTATAATATTAAGACAACTGGAGGTGTTTTCATGCTGTTAGCCGCCGATGTCGGCAATACCAATATCACTCTGGGCATTTTCGCCGGAGAGCGTCTGCTCACCGTGTCGCGGCTGTACACCGACCGCATGAAAACCGACGACCAGTACGCGACCGATCTGAGAGACATTTTATCCTTAAACGGGATAGACGGAACGTTTCAGGGAGCCGTTATCGGCTCGGTCGTGCCGGAGCTGACGGGCGTGC
>CAYYFY010000345.1:0-2693 GCA_964471035.1 uncultured Eubacteriales bacterium | reverse complement strand
GCTTTCTGACCATCGAGCGCGAGGTCGGCTTACAGCCCGCCAAAGACATCAAAAAGGCCGTAGAATTCTTAAAAGCGAGAATGGCATGAAGACCGTCGCGGCAATCGCCACGGCGCAGGCAGCCGCCGGAATCGGCGTAGTCCGTATCTCCGGCGACAGCGCCATAGATATCGCCGATACCATATTTTTTGCCGCTTCGGGAAAGGCGCTTGCCACCAAAAGCGGCTATACCGCGGCTTTAGGCAGCATCTACGACGGCGGCGCCTATATCGACAAGGCGATCGCTTTAGTGTTCCGCGCCCCGAAAAGCTACACGGGCGAGGACGTCGTCGAGCTGTCGGGGCACGGTGGTCCGCTTGTAATGAGCCGTATCCTGCGCGCGGCGCTGAATGCGGGCGCGGCGCCCGCCGAGCCGGGCGAGTTTACCCGCCGCGCTTTTCTGAACGGGAAGCTCGATTTGTCCGAGGCGGAAGCGGTCATGGGGCTGATAGCCAGCAACGGCGAGGCGGCGCGCGCCGCGACGCTCAACGTCCTAGACGGCGCGCTGAGCCGCGAGATCAAAAAGATCGCCGTGTCGCTGACCGGCCTTTCGGCGCATTTGGCGGCGTGGGCGGACTATCCGGAGGACGATCTGCCGGAGCTTACCGACGAACGCCTTACAGGTACGCTGTCGGACATAAAGCGTATGCTGAATAAGCTGCTCAAAACCTTCGAAGCCGGTCAGGCGGTCATCGAGGGCGTCGATACCGCTATTGTCGGGCGTCCGAACGTCGGTAAATCAACGCTCTTAAACCTGCTTTCCGGCAGCGAGAAGGCTATCGTTACATCCGTGGCCGGTACGACCCGCGACATTGTCGAGGAGACCGTCAGGGTCGGCAGCGCCACGCTGCGGCTTGCCGACACCGCGGGCATACGCGAATCGTCCGACGAGATTGAGCGCATCGGCGTCGAGCGCGCTAAAAAGCGCATGGAGCGCGCCGCGCTCGTCATCGTCGTGCTCGAGGGCTCGTCGCCGCTGTCCGACGGGGACCGCGCGATCCTTAAAACCGCGGCGCAGAAAAAGTGCGTCGTCGCGGTTAATAAAAGCGACTTAGAACAACAAATAGACGAAAACGAGCTGCGTGGGTATACACAGAACGTCGTGTTTGTCTGCGCGGCAAGCGGGGAAGGTTTAAGCGCGCTTAGCGCGATGATTGAAAACGTGCTCGGCACCGCGGACTTCGACACGAGCGCGCCGGCGCTGATCACCGAACGCCAGCGCCGCTGTGTGTCTGACGCCTTAGAGGCTACCGAAGAAGCGCTGTCGGCTGTCGGTAATGGCGTGACGCGCGACGCTGTAGGCGTCAGCATTGACGGGGCGCTGTCGGCGCTCTTTACGCTGACCGGCGAACGGGCGTCCGACGCGGTCGTCGACGAGGTGTTCAGAAAGTTTTGTCTGGGGAAATAATATGATGTATTTCGCCGGAGAATATGATGTCGCCGTCATCGGCGCGGGACACGCCGGTATCGAGGCGGCGCTGGCGGCGGCGCGCTTAGGCGCAAAAACGGTGGTCTTTACCGTCAATCTCGACTGGATCGGCAATATGGCGTGCAACCCGTCCATCGGGGGCACGTCGAAGGGGCATTTGGTCAGGGAGATCGACGCCTTGGGCGGCGAGATGGGCAAGGCCGCCGACAAAACGACGATACAGAGCCGGATGCTCAACACCGGCAAGGGTCCGGCGGTGCGCTCGCTGCGGGCGCAGATTGACCGTCGGGAATATACGAAGGTGATGAAGCTTGCTTTGGAGAGCCAGCAGGGGCTGGACTTAAAGCAGGCTGAAATTGTTGCCCTGAAGCAACTGCCCGACGGGCTGTGGGAGCTGGAGACAAGACTTAAAGCCGTTTACAGGGCACGCTGCGCCGTTATCGCTACCGGAACGTTTCTGATGGGGAAAATCCATGTCGGGGACGTTTCCTACGCGTCGGGACCCGACGGCATGATCCCGTCTATAGAACTGTCCGGAGAGCTTCAAGCGCTCGGTATACCGCTGCGCCGCTTCAAGACCGGCACGCCCGCGCGCGTCAACGCCGACAGCGTCGATTTTTCCCTGCTTGAGGAGCAGACCGGCGACGAACAAGTCACGCCGTTCTCGTTTGAAACAAAACAGACGCCCGAAAACAGAGCGGTCTGCCACATCACCTATACGACCGAACAGACAAAGCAGGTCATTTTAGACAACCTGCACCGCTCGCCGCTGTATTCTCATAAAATCGAGGGTACGGGACCGCGCTACTGTCCGAGCATCGAGGACAAGATGGTGCGTTTTGCCGAAAAGGAACGCCATCAGGTCTTTATTGAGCCGTGCGGTCTTGATACGAAGGAATTGTACCTGCAGGGGCTTTCAAGCTCCCTGCCGCTCGACGTGCAGGACGCGTTTCTGAGAAGCGTACCGGGACTAAAGGATGTGCGCGTTATGCGCGGCGCTTACGCCATTGAGTACGACTGCGCCGACCCGCTCGCGCTGAAAAGTACGTTGGAGTTCCACGACCTGTCCGGCCTGTTCGGCGCGGGGCAGTTCAACGGCTCGAGCGGCTATGAGGAGGCCGCCGCGCAGGGGCTCGTCGCCGGCATCAACGCCGCGCATAAGACGCTCGGCAAAGAGCCGTTCACCCTTTCGCGCGACTCGTCGTACATCGGCACGCTGATCGAC
>CAYYFY010000344.1:0-2705 GCA_964471035.1 uncultured Eubacteriales bacterium | reverse complement strand
GGCGCATAGCGCAGATTACGGAAATGGAAAATCTGTAGTATTACGGCGAATATTTTTTAAAACGGACAACCTCATTAACCAATATCGCCTCTGCCCCCTCGCGTTCCCAGAGCGCGGGGTTTTCTTCGTCTGTATACCCGGGCAGAACCGGATTTCCCGCCATGACCCAAAGCGCTTTGCCGGTCTGTTTCACGCGCCGGATATTTTCGGGCGTCATCCAGTCCTCCCAAAGGCGGATATACTCCGCGCCCGCCGCGGAAAACTCCTCGACTAAGTCGGGTATGGGCATAAACGCGAGGATTTTTGAGCAGGGAAAAAGCGTTTTCACCGTGACGACATCTTCGGCGCTTTGCAATCCGAACACCCCGTCGGACAGAACGCCGTACCGGCTGCAAAGCTCAAGTAAAGCGGGTAGATTCTCTCCGCCCTCCTTGATATGATACAGTATGTTCCGAACGCCCCCCTTCAGAAAATCCTCCAAAGAATATGCCGGATACCGCGTATCCGACACATGGCGCAGGGAAAGAAATTCAGAAAGGGTCATCACGGAAATTTTCCGTTCGTCGCCGAACAGGCGGCGCGCGGTTTTATCGTGGCAAACGACAAACGCCCCGTCCGAAGTCTTACGGATGTCCGCCTCGGCATACACGGCACCCGCGGCAAGCGAGTGCTTTGCCGCTTCAATGGTCAGCTCGGGATAGACATCCGTCCCGCAGCGGTGAGCGATGAGGTTCATTGTTATGACCATCCTTTTTCTGCGAGGCGGAAGTTTTGTCCGGTCGGCGAAGCCGATTCGCATCTTCACCTACGATACGAAAGGACAAAACTTCGGACGAAATTTATTTCGTTTTGGAACGATGAATCTTTCAACCTTTAAGCATTACCTTGCGAATGATCTCAGAAAGCTGCGGGGCGCGCAGAATCTTAGGCACCGGATAAGCCGGATTGCCTTCTTTAGCGGCGCGCTGCGCGATGAGCGCGATATCCTCCTCTTTGATGACGTCAAAGCCGGTCGGGATGCCCATGCGCGCGTTCATGCCGCGTACCGCGGCGATAAAGAGATTCGCCTTTTGTGCGTCGGTCTTGCCCGCCGTGTCAAGTCCCGCCGCGTCGGCGAGCTCGCCGAGCTTTTTATGGGCGCTTTCGCCGAAATACTCGATGACCTCGGGCAGAATGACGGCGTTGGCAAGTCCGTGCGGTACGCCGTACAGACCGCCGAGGTTGTGAGCGATGGCGTGTACATAGCCGACATAGGCACGCGTAAAGGCAAGCCCGCCGTAGTAAGATGCCATCAGCATATTTTCGCGCGACACTATGTCGCCGTCGTTGTACGCTTTTTCAAGATTCCCGAAAACCAGCTTCGTCGCCTTTACGGCGTTGGCCTTCGTATCCTTTGTGTTGCTCTTGCCGATGTACGCCTCGACCGCGTGGGTCAGCGCGTCCATACCCGTCGAGGAGGTAATGTGCTTCGGGAGCGACATAGTCAGCTCCGCGTCGAGTACGGCGCATTTCGGACGCAGCTTCGGATCGGCTACGGCGAATTTTTCATGGGTATCGGGATTGGTCACGACCGCGGCGATGGTGCCCTCGCTGCCCGTACCCGCTGTCGTCGGGACAGCATAGAGCGGCGGCAGCTTTTTTAAAACCTTGAGGTAGCCGCGCATTTGCGGAATTGTTTTGTTGGGTCTGGCGAGCCTTGCCCCCACGCCCTTGGCGCAGTCCATCGGTGAGCCGCCGCCGAACGCGACGATTCCGCCGCAATTGTTCTTTTTATACAGCGCGAGCGCGTCCTCAATGTTGCCGATGGTCGGGTTGGGCTTGGTTTCGTCATAAAGGCAATACTTAACGCCGATAGCGTCAAGCGCCGCAAACAGACCGTCGAGCATGGAAAGCTTCATCAGCCCCGCGTCGGTGACAATCAGAACGCTCATAATGCCGTCGCTTTTCAGCCTCTGCGGCAGCTTTTTGACCGCGCCCGGTCCGGTAATCAGCTCCGGCTCGCGCCAGTCAAACAAAAACGAACCTATGTAAAATCCCTTTTGGTACGCCCTGCACAGCGCATTGGAAACCATATCGTGCATAAAAATCTCCTCCTGTCATTGTAATTCAGTATATCACTGTTTTACAATCAGTACAATCTTTTTTGGGACATTTTTATTGACTTTTTTACTTCTGACATGGTACTATTAAAAAAAGGGAGTGGACGCATGGCAAACTTATCCGTAAAGCTGGGCGAGTTGAGACAATCCGGTAAGAATATCGACCGCTCAATACCCCTTGAGCTTCAGAAAAACGTTACGCTGATCGAGTATATCAGCATCACGCTGGCGCGCATCGGCGGTATACTTGTCAGCACCTTAGGCGGCATTTCCAGCACATTCATATACGAATGTTATTACGGGCGTGTCGGCGTGACGTCGGACGAGCTCGCGGATATTTCTTTTGTTCAAACGACAGTCACAACCATTCTCGGCTATACAATCGGCGTGCTTGTCGCGATGGTCGCCCACAAATGGAAAAGCAGATGGGGGCGTTACAGGCAATGGTATCTCATCTGCGTGGTACCCGTATTTGTGCTGACTGTGCTCAATTATGTTGTCCCCGTCAGCTTTGACCGCACCGGTATGATCGCATTTCGGTATATGCTGGCGTTTCTCGGCACCATTGTCGGCGGCTTCAACAATCTCGGTATCAACATCCCGCAG
>CAYYFY010000343.1:0-2748 GCA_964471035.1 uncultured Eubacteriales bacterium | reverse complement strand
AAAGCGTATTCAAACGGTTTGTCGGTGCGCCGGCACAGCTCGCGGATCTGCTCGAGCTTGCCTTCGGGCAGCGAGCCGGTGTCGGCTAAAAGCCGCCCGATGACCGTACTCTTGCCGTGGTCAACGTGCCCGACGATGACGATGTTCATTTCTCTATCCAAAAACTCACCTCTATTTAGAGAAGAGCAAATACAATGGGGCGCGGAAAGAACCGCAAGCGGTTCTCTTTAAAAAACGCTAAAGCGTTTTTTGCACCCGACATTCTTCATTCTTCACTATTCATTATTCATTGTAAAAATCGAAGATTTTTACATATATCCATCTTTTCTTAACTCTTCAAGCCCTCCGCCGTCCTCTTTGTCCTGCTCGCGTCCGGAGCGCTCGGCGATATTCTTGAATTTACCGGTTTTCAGCTCCTCGATGATCTCATGTAAATCGCGCGCCTCGGACTGTACGGGGTTTGTACACGGCCAGCAGCCAAGTGACCGGTAGCGTTTGCCGTCGCCCTGGTTGAAATAGAGCGAAACGACCGGTACGTTTTCCCTGGCGATGTACTCCCAGACGTCGAGCTCGGTCCAGTCTAATAGGGGATGGATGCGGATATGGGTACCCGTTCTGAAGTCCGTTTTGTACTGCCCCCAGAACTCCGGCGGCTGGTCGCCGACGTCCCAGTCATTGTTCTTGTCGCGTGGGGAGAAATAGCGCTCCTTCGAGCGGCTGCCCTCCTCGTCGGCGCGGATGCCCACGATGACGCCGGTGTACGGCTCGGTGTTCTTGTCGATCTCGTACTGCCCCGTATTGTGGTTCATGCGGCGGCGCGGCCATTCGCCGGACAAGGTATTTCTAAGTGCCTCGGTCTTTAAGTTTTTACAGCACTCGATGCGTGTGGCGCTGCCGTCGGGGAAGGTCTGCTTATTTTTCAGCGCTTCGGCGTTTTCGCCGTAGACCATGTCGAGGTGCCATTCGCGCGCGAGGCGGTCGCGGTACTCGATCATTTCCGGAATCTTATAGTGGGTGTCGATGTGGACAAGCGGAAACGGCACATGACCGAAAAACGCCTTGCGCGCGAGGCTTAGCAGTACCGTCGAATCCTTGCCGATGGACCAGAGCATACACAGGTTGCCAAGGCGGCTGTACGCCTCGCGCAGGATATGGATGCTTTTGCTTTCAAGACTGTCTAAATGCGTCATCATATTTTGTCCTATCCCCTATGTAATGCGTTATCGGCGCTGTTTAATATATAGAAGCCTTTGTCGTTGACCGTGTTTGTGCGGTTGTACCGCATGACCGTATCGTCGTCGAGCTGCCTGAAAAGCCCGCCGGCTTCCTCAATGACGCACTGCATGGCGGCGGTGTCCCATTCCATCGTGCAGCCCGGGCGGTAGTAGCCTTCCGCGCTGCCCTCAGCGATGCGGCAGCCCTTGAGCGATGAGCCGACGCCGACGGTTTCGGCGATTTTGTCCTTATTGCGTTCTATCAGGTCGGTCGTCTCCCCGTCAAGGTGCGAGCGGCTTGTCACGATACGCAGCGCCTCGCGCCTGTCGGAGACATGAATCCTGTCTTTTTCGGCACAGCAGACGCATTCGCCGGTACAGGCGTAAGCGCCCATTCCCTTGGCGGCGTAGTACAGCCTGTCCTGCGCCGGAGCGTAAACGGCGCCCGCGATGCTTTTGCCGCCATAGGTGAAAGCGATGTTGACGGTAAACTCCCCGTTCTTTTTCACAAACTCTTTGGTACCGTCGAGCGGATCGACAACAAAGCAGCGCGGGTTATTGAGCCTGTCCGGATTGTCGGCGCTTTCCTCGGAGAGGATGGCGCAGTCGGGGTACCTTTCTGTAAGCTCCTGACGGATGAGCGCGTCGGCGGCGGTGTCCGCCTCGGTTAAGGGCGAGCGGTCGTCCTTGTAGCTGACCGTAAAATCCTGATTGTAGATTTCCATAATTCTTTCACCCGCCGCGCGCGCGGTCTCGCAGAGGACGGGCAGCATAGTGCGAAGCTCAGACAGCGCCTCTAAAAAGCCGGCGCAAAGCTTAGCCGCTTCAAGCGGCAAGACCTCCGCGGCGCGGATGGCGAGATCGGGGTCGTCGGGCGGCTCATACGGCGAGGAAATACCCGTGAACTCAGAAATCTCGCCCCGCTGCGCCTTGGCGTAAAGCCCTTTTGTGTCGCGCCGGATACACTCCTCTAAAGGCGTATCGACATAAATCTCGATAAACGGGCAGCCGAGCGCGCCCGCGGCTTGTTTCGCTTTTTCCCGATCGGCGGTAAACGGCGAGATGGCGCTGACAAGGCAGACCGTACCGCTGTGCGCCATAAGCGCGGCGACGTGCCCGAGCCGCCGGATATTCTCCGCTCTGTCCTCATTGGAAAAGCCCAGATCGGCGTTTAGCCCTAAACGGACGTTGTCGCCGTCGAGCAGATACGCCGGTACGCCCTTTTCGAGCAGCAGCCGTTCGGTCAGGGCGGCTATCGTCGATTTGCCCGAGCCGGAAAGTCCCGTAAACCAAAGCACCGCTCCGCGCCGTCCGCAAAGACGGGCGCGTTCTGAGTCGCTCAAAGGAGTAAACGCGAAAATGTGTTCCATAAAAACCTCAATTGATACTTGCAACCTATGAATAAGAATGGTAAAATGAATTATCTTTTTATATTTTCGGAGGAAGTTTATGCTTATTACCGTTATCGGGCGGGGACACTCGGGTACCCGCGCCCTCTCTCAGACGCTGTCGGACAGCGGCGTGTATATGGGCG
>CAYYFY010000342.1:0-2782 GCA_964471035.1 uncultured Eubacteriales bacterium | reverse complement strand
CCAATTAAAATGCGTCGCAGACCCTCAATTTGGCATTTGAAATTTTATCAGCGGCTTCAATTTATACGCTTTTTATGACGTTGTGAAAGGATAACACCAAATGTTAAAAAAATGGCTTTCGCTTGCTCTCGTTTTAATTATTATGATTACGGCTGTGCCAGTGGTCGGTATAGCTCCGGCTGTATCTGCCGCTAGCCCTGCCGCGACAGTCTCTACTCATAAAACCGGCGGCACAGTCGCGGTCACCGTTACGCTTTTACCGGTCAAATCTTTGGCTTGCTGTATCGTCAGCGTACAGTTTGATCCGGCTGTCGTATCGATTCCCGTGTATGACGAGGGTTATGCGGCAACGCATATCGTTGAAGGAGAAGTTGAACCCGAACCATATTTCATCGGCATGCATGCCGGCGGTTACCAGGTAAATACCGACAATATTGTCAAAGACGCATTCATCAGCACCGATGGCGTAACCAAAACCGCCGCGACCCCGTTTGCGGAATTTGTGTTTACCGTTAAGGACATCACTGCCGCTAACACCGGTTTTAAGGTGGTTCTTGAGGAATTTGAGGATGCCGACGCAATCATTGAAAAAGGTAAGGGTGTCACAATATTCAATGGTAGTGTTGACGTTACTTTTGTTCCTGTCAGTTCTGTGACGCTTAACAATGCGACTGCGAGCATCGCTATAGACGCGACAAAGCAGCTGACCGCGACGGTGTCCCCGTCGGACGCGACGAATAAGGCGGTCACGTGGAGTTCAAGCAATACGAGCGTAGCGACGGTGTCCGATAGCGGTCTTGTGACGGCGAAGGCGGTCGGCAATGCGACGATTACCTGTAAAACCCAGGACGGCGGCAAAACCGCGACCTGCGAAGTGACGGTTTTGCCCCAAACCCCTACCTCTGTCGAAGCGACGAGCATTTCATACAACAGCATCAAAATCAGCTGGGCTGCCGTTACAGGCACGACGGCGTACGAGGTCTGGCGCGCGGTCTCAAAAGAGGGGCCCTATACGCGCCTCGTATCAACGGAGGAAGTAAGTTATACCGACTCCAATGTGACGGCAGGCGCAACGTATCATTATAAAATAAGAGCATATAAAACAATGAACGCAATAAATGTGTATGGCGATTTTTCAATAATTGTTTCCGCTATGACGTTGACCTTAAACAGTATACAGGTTAAAACCGTTCCGGTAAAAACGAGCTATTTTGTCGGCGATACGCTCGACGCAACCGGACTGACGCTCACGGCTACCTACAGCAACGGTACGACGCAGATTATAGATAGCGGTTTCACCTGTTCTCCGATGAAACTGTCAACTATCGGGACACAAAAAATTACCGTCACCTATCAAGGCAAAACGACGACCTTTACTATCACGGTAAAAGCGGTTCCTGTCAATTCCGTGAAGCTAGACGCCACAAGCGCGAGCGTCGCCATAGGCGCGACAAAGCAGCTGACCGCAATGGTTTCTCCCTCGAACGCGGCGACCAAGGCAGTCACATGGAGTTCGAGCAATACGGCTGTCGCGACGGTGTCCGCGAGCGGGCTTGTGACGGCAAAAGCTGCCGGCAAGGCGACGATCACCTGTAAAGCAGCGGACGGCAGCGGCAAGACTGCAACCTGTACAATCACGGTCATCCCTAAAACCCCGACGGGCGTCAAAGCCGCCTCGGCGTCGTACAACAGCATCAAAATAAGCTGGACTGCCCTTTCCGACGCGACAGGCTACGCCGTCTACCGCGCAACGTCAAAAACGGGCACATACGACTACCTGAAATCGACGACATCGACAAGCCTCACAGACACCTCCCGCACCACCGGCACGACATATTACTACAAGGTCAGAGCGTATAAGACGGTTGGCGAAACGAAGTATCTCAGCGGCTGCTCGGCGATTGTATCGGCGAAAGCCGTCCCCGCCGTTCCCTCATCTTTCACCGCCGCCAAAGCGAGCGCCACGAGCGTAAAGACTACATGGAAAGCCGTCACGGGAGCTTCTGGCTACGAGGTCTGGATGGCGACGTCGAGCGGCGGCACGTATTCAAAGCTTATAACGACAACAAAAACAACCTATACCAAAACCAAATTGACGAAAAACAAGACATACTATTTCAAGGTCAGAGCATATAAAACGGTCGGAAACACAAAGGTCTACGGCGCGTTTACGGCGATTAAATCAGCCAAGCCCTCCTAACGCACATCTGAAATCCGAATATTTGAAAAGAACCGCTTGCGGTTCTCTTGAAATCGTAAAACGATTTTAAGTCTGAAGCCTGAATTCTGAAAGGATGACTAAAAATGTTAAAAAAATGGCTTTCGCTTGTTCTTGTTCTGGTATGCGCGTTCACAGCGGTGCCGCTCGTCGGGTTAACGGAAGTTTTTGCGGCGGATTGGCAGGATGTATTAACGTATGAAAAAATCAATAAAGAAATTAAAATCACAGACTGTAAAGAATCGGCAAGCGGCAGCCTTTCGATACCGGCTAAAATTGACGGATTGCCGGTGACGTGCATTGGAGAGTGTGCGTTCGAAAATTGTGTGTCTCTGAAAAGCATAACCATTCCGAATTGCATCAGAAGCATAGAAGACAATGCTTTTTATAACTGCTCTTCTCTTACAGCTATTAAAATCCCCGACAGCGTCACAAATATTGGTTCCCACGCATTTAATAACTGTACTTCATTAAGCAGTATATCGCTTTCGGGTAATCTGAAAAATATTGGTATCAAAGCATTTTATAAGACCGCGTATTACAATAACACAAAAAAATGGGTAA
>CAYYFY010000341.1:0-2805 GCA_964471035.1 uncultured Eubacteriales bacterium | reverse complement strand
AAGTTAATATATTTGTATTCTCTTAGGAGGCTTAAACAATGCAATTATTAGAATTTACAAAAGATATGCAACAGCAAGTTATACAGTTTTTCGAGAAATGCTTTATAGCTTTAGGTTGGGGTTATTCACCGAATGGCAGGCACATTGACACGGCTGATATTGAAAAGCATTATATGCAGAACGGTTGTTTTTGGTGCTTATTCGATGATCATGTTTTAATTGGTACGGTTGCGGTACGAACAATAGATTTTGAAAATAAAACTTTGGAATTGAAACGCATGTTTGTTCTTCCGGAATATCAAGGAAAGGGTTATGGCAGCCAATTACTGAAACATGCGATTGATTATGCAAAGGAACAAAAATACAGCTCAATTTGCCTTGATACAAGAAATGAGCTTGCTATTGCGCAGTATTTGTATAAGAAATATGGATTCAAACAAATTGACAAATATAATAATAATGAATATGCCGACGTTTATTTTGAGTTAAAGTTAAGAGATTAAATAAAGTCCGTTTTATCGGACATCTCCTTTGCTATGCTATAGACAGCAAAGGAGATGTTCGATTATTTTGAAGGAGGAAATTACAATGTACGAAAAAAGCCGTCACCTGTTTGACTGCCACATCGCGGGGTTCGCCTATTATGACGGACTCGACGTGATTGACCAGCTCGTTCTCGGAACGCCCGTGTCACTTGTCTCGGAGCCGGATAATCCGTACGACCCGGAGGCGGTGGCGATTTATCTCGAAAGAACCAAGCTCGGATACATTCCGAAGGATAAAGACAGCTGTATCGCCAGCCTGATTTACTTTGGACACGGCGAAATCATCGAGGCGAAAATCAGCAGCCGCAATCTTGAGGCGCATCCAGAAAGACAGTTTCGCATAGTCGTCAAGCTGAAAGACAACAGAGGTTGAATATAGTATTTTTTCGGACATCTTTTTTGCTGATACTATAATGTGGGGAAGATAAAAATGACGGAACAGGCTGCGGGACGTCTGATAAACGGACGTTACGTAAATATTGAAAACGCCATCGCTTTTTGTCACGCGTCAATTCATCCCGGATATTTGTCAAAAACTCTTGTGAAATCACATGATTGCCTCGCCAAGCAATGCCCTTTCTTCGAGCGGCTGAAACCGGAATATTGGGAAACGCTTGAAAAGGCAAAACAGAAAATAAAAAACAACCGCTCCAATAAAAAACAGGCTGTAAAAAAGGCCGGTGACCGCGACGCTTTCATCCGGAAAACGCTTGAGGACAGCGGACATATTTATGTTACGTCCATTAAAGAGGAAAGCAGCGTATTTTTTATAAGCTACATATTTGATGAAAAGGTAGACCTTACGCCGGAGATTCAAATATTGCGCGTAAAGCTGAAAAAATCTGTCAAGCTTTCGGCGAGAACCGGTTCCGGCACAGCCATAGAGCAGTTGATTCGCCGCCGCCGCCGCGAAAGCGGAAAAGTTACCGATTTGAAAAAGGCGCCGAAGGTCGGCGCCGTCGCGGAGAACCGTCTTATGGCTTTAGGTGTGTACTGTTTGGAGGATTTGTTCGGACGCAGCGGCGACGAGTTGTTTAAGCTCGACTGCGAACTGTCGGGCGGCGCGGTCAATCGCCGGTATCTGACGGCATATCGCAGCGCGGTTGCGTTCGCAGCCGCGCTGTGTACGCGTAAAAAAGGTTGAGATATTCCCATTACTTGTACTTGAAATCCCATATTTTCATGGTGTTATGGAGCAACGCGTAGACCTCCTGCGGTGTCCCCAGAAACTTCCCTTTTCCGTAGATGTCGCAGTATAAATTGTGCGTCAGGCTGACCACATGATTGTTCTTCGGATTGTAGACGAGCACAGCCGTGCAATCGTAAAACCGCAGGTCGTATTCGGCGTCCTTTATGACCATATTTACCCTGCTGTCGTTCTGTATGGTGTTGTCGATATCGGCTTTTGACTGCGTGTTGAACATACTGCCTACCTTGCCCATTCCCTTGACGCCGGGCTTGTACGGCTCAGAGTTATGTTCTTCCTTCAGGGTGATGGTGAGCTGATAGTTACCGTCGGAAAGCTTTTTGCAATCCGCCGATTTTATAAAATCGGCGTCGGTGAGCAGACAGCCCTTGATGGACTGCATAACCGGAATCCAAACGATGTATTTATCCTTGGAATCGGGACCGTTTTCCGGCACCTTCACGAGGACCTCCGCCTCGTCCTCGGAGGTGACGAACGCCTCCGCTAAGGAAAGCCCCTGCTTAATCAGCCAGCCCTCGTTGCGCGTCTCATACCCTTCCTTCGGTACGCTCTGATATTCCAGGTAATTGCACGACGCCAGATCGGTCTTGGCCTTGTTCATCGCCGCCGTGTACGCGGCAAGAATTTCAGCGTCTGTCCGGGGCATTTTATCGGACTGCTCCGTCGCCGCCGCCGTCGTCGTTATGGCGCCGCCGCCCGAGGTGGCAACGATGTTAGCGCTTGTCGTCACGACGTTTCCCGAAGCGATGGCAGTTGTCCCGACGCCGCTGACAACCGCGCCGACAGTCGCCCCCTGAGTGGCGCCGACGGTAGTCCCCGGGGGGATGCCTTGAATAGCGGCGGTGGTTTGAACCGGTACAGGGGCGATGCTTTCTTTGAGCAGCGATAAACCCGTGATGGTTAACGCGATGGAGGAGGCCACGGTAATCACGAGAACGCACGCTATGACAACGGCTAAAACTTTAAACGCTTTGCTTTCTTTCATCTAATTAATAGCCCCTTTTGAGCGGTGAAACCGCCGCGATGCCGCAGCATCGCCTTTTGATGATACAA
>CAYYFY010000340.1:0-2815 GCA_964471035.1 uncultured Eubacteriales bacterium | reverse complement strand
CTCCGACTTGGGCGTTATTCTGCTCATGTTTCTCGCGGGGCTTGAAACCAACTTGGAGCAGTTTAAAAAAGCCGGTCGATCCTCGTTCGTCATCGCGTTGTTCGGCATCCTTTGTCCGCTTATCCTTGGTACGACGAGCGCTTTTCTTTTCTATACAAATATTTTAGAAAATGTTTTTATCGGCGTGATTTTAACGGCGACGAGCGTCAGTATCACCGCGGAAACGCTCAAGGAGCTCGGCAAGCTCAACACAAGGGTCGGCATCAATATTCTCGGAGCCGCGGTATTCGACGATATTCTGGGGCTGGTATTGATTTCGGCGCTTCTTGCCGTCAATAGCGGCGACAAGAACAAATCCTTTTTATCCGCCATGACCGGCATTTTCTTATTTTGTCTATGTGGGATTCTGGCGATTATATTTCTGCCGAAGCATATCAACAAACTGACAAAAAATATTAAACCGGGCCGTACGCTTCTGACATTTTCACTTGCCGCCGCCCTGCTGATCGCCTTTGCCGCGGAAAGCCTCGGCATCGCGGCGATCACCGGAGCATACCTCTTTGGACTGCTGCTTTCGCAATTTCACCACAAAGAATACTTAGAGCGTAATGTCAAAGCGATTTCCTCCGGATTCCTTTCGCCGATCTTTTTCGCGAGCGTGGGCTTAAAAGCGGGCATTGACGGTCTTAGCGGCAAGGTGGCCGTCATAACGGCTGTGATGTTCATCATTGCCGTGGTCGGCAAGGTGGTCGGATGCGGTATTGCCGCGCGGTTTTTCAAAATGAGCCGCAGCGAATCTTTACAGATTGGCGTTGGCATGATCTCGCGGGGCGAGGTGGCCATCATCACGGCCAATATCGGATTACAGAATCATATCATCACGCAGGAGGTTTTTGTTCCCGTTATTTTTGTCGTCCTGCTCACCACCATAGTCACGCCGATACTTCTGAAGCTGGTCTTTTCCCATAGAAACGAGGGCAGGATAGAGGCCTTATAAAAGGCTGTCCGACGGCTAAAACGCGGTCTTTTTTTATTTTTTCGGCAGCGGCAGGGGTGTGTCCGTAAAGCCGAGCACATAGTCCGCCGAAATATTGTAAAAGCGGCACAGGGTGATCAGATGGTGTATCGGCATCTCGCGGATACCGCGCTCATATTTGGAATAATAGGTTTGTTCCGTGTTCAATATGCGGGCGACATCAACCTGCCGGAGGTCTTTATCCTCGCGAAGGTCTTTGAGTCTTTGTGGAAACTGCATAAAAATACACTCCTTGCATTATGGATATAGCGGAGTATACCATAGTTAAGAAGTTACCTATTGACAATAGGGAACATCTCCCCTATACTGTGCGATAGGAATAAGTTTCCTATTGCGCAAGGGAGGAGTAATTATTATGAACAGCATACTCAAAGAATTTTATTACGGAAACGTCAACCCGACCGAAAGACAACGCGATCAAAATCCTGAATACGACAGGGCGTTTGAAAGGGTAATGAAAATTGAGGAAGATTTGCTCGATCTGCTCGGCGAAGATGAGAAAAGTTTGTTCAAGAAGTATTCCGCAGCCTTAGCCGAGGCGTCGTGCGAGGAGTGCGCGCAAACCTTTACGGACGGCTTTCGTCTCGGGGCGGCATTCATTTTTGATACGTTTGAAGGCAGATAATAAACCTCCCGCCGTTTTTTCAAAACAGCGGGAGGTTTTTCAAATAAAATTTACGTGGGATAAACGCCCTCTTCCCACCAGATGCGGTTCATCAGCTCGTAGCGATCGAGGCTCAGTCCCGTATAGGCGCAGTTGGATGTCGAAAAAACATAGCCGTAGCCCGCCATGCCGTCACGGAGCGCGCGGCGGACGTCGGCGATGCACTCCTCCTCGGAGCCGGTCTGTAAAAGACCGCAGTTGACGTTACCGATTAAGCACACTTTGTCCGCATAGAGCCGCCGCATTTCCTTTAAATCGACGCCGCCCTGCGGGTCGAGCGAGTGGAGCGCGTCGGGGCCGCACTGCACCATCTGGTCGGCAATCGGCATGATGTTGCCGTCGGTGTGCTTGATCGAGTAGTAGCCCATCGAGCGGTAGGCGTCGAGGACGCGTTTTAAGTACGGCGTGATGAACTCCCCGAACATCTCGGGCGTGAAGAAGGGATTGACGTTGAAGCAGTAGTCGGAGCAGAGGGCGAAGCCGTCGAGCAGTCCCGGATACTTCGTCATTTTCTCCGCGAGGTTCATAAAATACAGGAGCTGCAGCTCGGCGTTGTTCTTGAGCGATTCGCCGTCGTTGTACAGCTTGTCGGTGAATTCCTCCATATTGTCGCCATTGGGCATCGAATATGTCGGGTCGCCGTGCATCATCAAAAAATACTTGTCGCCCGACTTTTCGCGGATGGTTTCGAGCAGACGGACGGTGTTCTTAAAATCGCCCGGATTCGGGTGGATGAAGATGGCGCTGTGGTGGTACTTTTCGGCGACGAGCAGATAACTGTCGGCCATATCCGAAATCTGTAGTTTTTTTTCGCTCTCGCTCATCTGGCTCCACTGCCCGTAGCGCCGGTGGTCGGGATGTACCTTGCCGACCGCTTCAAGCGTCAAATAAAACACCAGCTCGAAGGTCGGGACATGCCCCGTTAAAGGTTCCCGTTTAAGCGCTTTGATAAACCGTTCTTTTTCCGTCATAGGATTTCCTCCTTTTATTCGACCGCCGCGCCGAGCGTTTCCCCGACCGGCTCACGGATAATCAGTGACGCCAACGAATCGTATCGCGTCGGACTTTTGTTGATGAGGATAAACTGCTTTCCGTTAAAGTATTCCACAAGTCCC
>CAYYFY010000339.1:0-2823 GCA_964471035.1 uncultured Eubacteriales bacterium | reverse complement strand
GGGCTTATAGCCGACGAGCTGCGCGCTCTTGAAATTGAAAATGTCGTCGCCGAGAACGGGCGCGTCCTCTTTTCGGGGGACGCGTATACGCTCGCGCGGGTCAATCTCTGCTCCCGCTTCGCCGAGCGCGTCCTGATTTTACTCGGCAGCTTTGAGGCGCGGACGTTCGACGAGCTCTTCGAGGGCACCAAAGCGCTGCCGTGGGAGGAATGGATCGGCGCCGCCGATGCTTTTCCGGTCAAGGGCTACGCACTCAAAAGCGCTCTTTTCAGCGTCAGTGACTGCCAGTCGATCGTCAAAAAGGCGGTCGTCGAACGGCTCAAGGGGAAATACGGCGTCTCATGGTTCGAGGAGACGGGACCTGTCCATCAGATTCAATTCTCCATCATGAACGACACCGCCTCGCTCGCCATAGACACCTCGGGCGCGGGGCTGCATAAACGCGGTTACCGTCCCGTGGCGGGCAGCGCGCCGATCAAGGAGACGCTGGCGGCGGCAATAGCGGCAATCTCGAAGGTACGGCACTACCACACGCTGTATGACCCGATGTGCGGCTCGGGAACGCTGCTTATCGAAGGCGCGCTCTACGCGCACAACATTGCGCCGGGGCTTCACCGCAGCTTTTCCGCCGAGCGGTTTTCCGTTCTCCCGCGCGACATCTGGACGCGCGAGCGGGAGCGGGCGCGTTCGCTTGAAAAAACGGATACCGATTTTTTAGCGTTCGGTTCGGACATTGATAAAAACGCCATCGCCGTCGCAGAGAGTTGCGCGGCGCAGACGCCGTTTAAGAATAAACTGCATTTTGAGGTTAAGGATATTGCCGCCTTCGCGCCGAAAACGGAGCGCGGGACGCTGCTCTGCAATCCGCCTTACGGCGAGCGGCTGCTCGACAGCGAGAGCGTCCGAAAGCTGTACGGCATTATGGGAGAGCGGTTTGTCCGCAAAAACGGCTGGAGCTACAGCGTCATCACGCCCGATGAGGATTTCGAGACGCTGTTCGGGCGTAAGGCCGACAAACGGCGCAAGCTCTACAACGGCATGATCCGGTGCCAGCTGTATATGTATTTCAAATAGATAGTATTACTCCTGCACCCAACGATAGACATTCCTGCTTGTCTTTTTGTCGTCATGCGGCGTTGACCAAACCCGCCCATAAACAAATTATGAACAGGTTCGGTCGCCTTGCCTGACAACAAAAATACGACGCAATAATTGCCTACTGTTAGGTACAGAAGTAATAAAAGACGAAAGGAAACTACTTATGCGTCATGTATTCGTCGTCAATCCGAAGGCGGGAAAGGGCGCCTTCGCCGAAAATTTTTCTGAGACCATCAGAGCAAAAATGGAAGGGTATGGACTGCCCTACGAAATTCATATTACCGCGGCGCCCTATGAGGGCATTGATTTTGTCCGGCTTAAGGCGACTTCAGGCGAACCGATACGCTTTTACGCCTGCGGCGGGGACGGCACGCTCTATGAAGTCGTCAACGGCGCTATAGGGCACAAAAACGCCGAGGTCGCCGCCATACCACTCGGGAGCGGCAATGATTTTATCCGTCTGTTCGGGAAAAAAGAGGAGCTTCTCGACATCGGCGTACACGTCCACGGCACGCCCGCTGACCTGGACATCATCCGCTGCGGCGATAAGTATGCCATCAACCAGTGCTCGATGGGGTTCGACGCGGAGGTCTGCGCCAAGCAGTCGGATTTTAAAAAGGTTTCGTTTTTAAACGGTGAAAACGCCTACAAGGCGGCGCTGGCCTACTGCTTCCTCTGTAAGGGGAATCATAAATTCACCATCACCATCGACAACAACGAACCGTTCACCGCCTTGTTTCTCGTCTGTTTCGCGGGCAACTCGCGCTGGTACGGCGGCGGATTTATGGCGGGGCCAAAGGCTGTTCCCGACGACGGGCTTTTAGATTTTATCATGCTCGAAAAAACAAAGCCCCTGCCCTTTATGCTGCCTCTTGTCGGCAAGTTCAAGCGCGGGGAGCATCTCGATCTGCCGGTCACGACCTTTGTACGCGGCAAAAAAATACATATTGAAAGCGCCGTCCCCGCGGCGGTCAATGTAGACGGCGAAACCGAATACGCCACAGAGTCCACCTTTGAGATCATCGAAAAGGGGATCAGATTCGTCGTACCCTCGAGCTCCGACTATTTTGAGCGCAAGAAAAACGGTACGCTGTGACTTATTGCCGGATTTTAACAACATATCAGGAGGCAACTCATTGCACAACAAAAAAAACCATTTCCTCGCGGAAACGGCTCTTATAGCGGCGCTGTATACGGCGCTCACGTATATATCGGGTCTGTTCGGTATGTCGTATCTCGGCGTACAGTTTCGGATATCCGAGGCGCTGACGGTTCTGCCCCTGTTTACGCCCGCCGCCATACCCGGACTGGTTGTCGGCTGCATCCTCGGGAACCTCGGCAGTCCCTTAGGGATTATAGACATCGTCTGCGGTACGCTGGCTACCTTCGCGGCTTCGCTTCTGACCCGCGCGCTGCGTAAAAAAACGGTGAGGGGCTTCCCGCTCTTTGCGCTCTTGCCGCCCATAGTCCTCAACGCCGTTACGGTCGGTCTGGAAATCGCTTTTTTCGCCGATACCGGCTTCTCGTGGGGACTGTTCGCCTTGTCCGCCTTACAGGTCGGTCTCGGCGAGGCGGCGGTACTGCTGGTCCTCGGCGCGCCGCTGTATATGGGTGTTAAAAGAAGCGGACTGTATACGATTACTCCTGCCCCCAACAGTAGACATTCCTGACTTGTCTTTTTGTCGTCATGCGGCGTTGACCAAACCCGCCCATAAACAAATTATG
>CAYYFY010000338.1:0-2827 GCA_964471035.1 uncultured Eubacteriales bacterium | reverse complement strand
AATTAGGAATTAGGAATTAGGAATTAGGAATTAGGAATGTCGGGTCTGCGACGCAATTATAATTGGGGTGCGGAAAGAACCGCAAGCGGATCTCTTCGATTATAACGGGTGAGGGCGAAGCCCTCCCAACATTCCTCATTCCTCATTCCCCATTCCTCATTTTACTCGTACCCATGTTCCTTAAGCGACGCCTTAATCTTTTTCTCATTATAAAACGCTCTGAGCATAATCAGCGCACCGAGCATACACGCGGCGCTGACGATAGCGACTACCCGCACGCCTTTGGGATTCTCCTGACTCTTGCCGAGCAAAAGCAGCGACGGCATGACCAGCCCGACGAATCCGCCGGGAATGGCGGTAATCAGTCCCGAAGCCGCGCCGAAGGATGCCTCCTTTGCCACGCCGGATCGCAGGCAGTCCTCGCGGATGATCTCATTGGTGATGGCGCCGGGGATGATGCCGGTGATCGCGCTGGGAATAGAGAGGACGGCTATCATGATCCACGGCAGAATCTGTGCGGAAAGCGGCACCTTATCGGCAAAGGCGAACGCGATCATGATAACGAACATAATAATCAGGGCAATTTCATAGAGCCGTTTGTTGCCCGTGCGTTTGGCGATGGCGGGAATCAGCGGATAGATGATCAGCGAGAGCACGAGCATCGTCGCCCCGAACGGGAGCAGAAGCGCCTCGGACAGCCCGAAAATCACGGTGACAAAGTATAAAAGACCGGTCTGAAAGAAGCCGTCGCCCCAGTAGTAGACCTGATTGGTCAGCGTGTACATGACGAAGGTGCGGTTTTGAAAGGTCATTTTCAGCGCGGGCCAGAGCGGGACGACGGACGACTTGCCGGTGCCGTAGCGTTTTTCGTCGGCGGCAAAAATCTGCAGCGTCAGAAAGACTGTCGAAATGAGAATCAGTCCGCCGACCGTCGTCCGAAACGCGCTCACCGGCGTCATGCCAGCCTTGACAAGTTCGTCCTTGATGGTGAAGATCAGCTCTGTGCCGACGACGTAGCCGAACAGCCAGCTGATGGCGTTCGCGGTGCCGAAGCGCATCAGGATTTTATTTGTCGAGCTGAATTCGGGGACGAGCGCACCCGAGACCCCGTAGGTCGCCCTGAAAATATTCAGTACGATAATAATCGCGAAGAGCCATACGGCGTTTATGGGACTGACCCCGTCGACAGGCGGGGAAAACATCAGGTAGGACAGGACGGAGATTGGCAGGAAGGAAACGAGCATGAACATCTTCCGCCGTCCGAAGCGCGATTTTGAGCGGTCGCTCCATGTGGAGACGAACGGATTGTAGACGACGGTAACAAGTCCGCCGATATAGCCGATGATACCGATAAGCGTCAAGCCAAGGATGGTTTTTGTGCTGATATATTGCGGAAAATTCGCCTGCGCGGTCTCGGGCGGAACGTAAAAATAGGTCACCAGGCTCGTCAGGCTGCCGATGATGGTGCTGCCCGCCCCGCCGAGTGACCACAGCACGATGCGCCAGAGCGGAAAATCTTCTCTTTGAATGGTGTTTTTTGTGTCAGACATAAACCCGCCTCCCATTGTGTTCATAGTACCACAACAGGTTACGGGCTGTCAAAGGAATTTTATTGTTCTGTAGATGGTTGTTCTTCGGCGGCTGTTTTTTGAAGCTCGCTGATATAGAGATTTCCGAGCCGGCTTAAAACATAGTTCTTAGGCGCTATCCAGCCGACGCGGATAAGCTCGTCGGCGTCTAGGGGGACCGCGACGATGTCGCTGCCGTTGAGCTCGGCGTCGAGAACGCCGGTGGAAATCGTATAGCCGTTTAAGCCGATGAGCAGATTGAACAGCGTGGCTCTGTCGCTGACAAATATGCTTTGCTTTCTGAATACCGTGCTGAAAATCTCCTCCGAAAAATAGAAGGAGTTATATTCGCCCTGCTCAAACGAGAGGCAGGGATAGTGCCGCAGGTCGTCGAGTGTCACGGATTCTTTATCGGCAAGCGGATTTTTCTTGCTGACGAAAATATGGGGCTTCGCCGTGAACAGCGGATGGAAAACGAGGTTGATTTCCATTAAAAGCTTTTCGATGACCTTTTCATTAAAGGAGGAGAGATACAGAATGCCGATCTCGCTGCGCAAGGTTCTTAAATCCTCAAGGATTTCATGTGTCCGCGTCTCGCGCAGAGTGAATTCGTATTCCTCGTAGCCGTACTGTTTGACGAGGCTGACAAAGGCGTTGACGGCAAACGAGTAGTGCTGCGCCGAGACGGAGAAACGGCGGCGCGCCGGTTTAGTGTGCAGGTAGCGCGCCTCTAAAAGCTGAGCCTGCTCGGTTACCTGACGGGCGTAACCGAGAAACTCCGTGCCTTCGGCAGATAGGGCGATGCCCCGGTTGGTGCGCAGAAAAATCTCAAAGCCCAGCTCCTTTTCAAGCTCCTTTAAGGCGTTAGAAAGGCTGGGCTGGGTAATATACAGGCGTTTCGCGGCGACGCTTATAGAGCCGCTGCCGACGATCTCAATCACATATTTGAGCTGCTGTAACGTCATGTTTTAAGCGCTCCTAACCATAAACAGATTTTCAACACTCCCGCAGATTCTTTTGGCTACCTCCGGATTGTTCATGGTGTACAGATGAATACCGTCAACGCCCTGTACAGCGAGGTCTACCGCCTGATCGATAGCGTAAGCGATGCCGGCGTCGCGCAGCGCTTCGGGGTGGTCGCCGTATTTTTCGATGATGCGGCGCAGTTTTTTCGGGATACTCGCTCCGCACAGGGAGACCATTCGCTCGATCTGTTTTTTATTCACGACCGGCATGATACCGGCTTCAACGGGGACATG
>CAYYFY010000337.1:0-2830 GCA_964471035.1 uncultured Eubacteriales bacterium | reverse complement strand
ATATGTTGATTCTATTGACAAAGTGGAGGATGATACAATAAAATCCATCAATAAACTGGACTTGACGCTTGAATAGTCGCTAGTAGGCGCGGGGACAGTTAGAAACGATTTGCAAAGACAACCGCAAATGTGTTTAAGACACATTTCGGAAACATGAAATGACCACCAACAACTGCTGAACATAACATTATAAAAGCATTTTTAGGAATAGAAAAAACGCAGCCCTTTTATTGCACGGGACTGCGTTTTTATTGATGCTTTTATTATTTGGATACATCCAGCTCTGAAACATTTTTCGGATATTTCCAGGCTTTTTCGTCCGCCGGATGGAGCGGCGCCCAGATCTGGTTGAAAAACGGGTCTACCTTCGCGCGCTCGTAGTAGTTCCAGCTCTCGCGCTCGCAGACGGGGCACCAGTGGCCGCCCTCGAGCACAAGGCGCGGGCTTGCGTCAAACTCATGCCCGAAAGCGCATTTATAGCGCAGCTTTGTGCGCCAGTCGCCGGTCGCCATCGCGGTTGAAAGGCACTGACCGCCGCGGAATTTTGACGCGCCCTGCATATCGGCAAGCGAAAGCGTGTTTTCGGGTTTTGTTTCGTCGTAGCCGTGGTCGATACGAACGACGGTTTTCCAGTCGGTAAAATGCTTGAATTCAGAGAACGACGGGACAGCGTTGAACGCTTCTTTGGAGCCCCAGTAGGCGGCAATGTGATCTTCCATGTTGTCGTTTATGAATTTGACGGTGCCGTGGTCCGCGGACGCAGCCTTCAAAAAGCGCTTCTTGATGACGATCTGAAGAAGCTTTTGACCGCCCGGTATCTTAGAAATAGTCTTTGCCGCGACAGCCATGCCGCCAAGCACTTTTCCGACATTATCAAAGAAATAAGCCAGCGAATCGTGCCGGAAGTTCAATATTTTCTCAAGCTTGTCGGAATCCAGATAATACTGACCGTGGAAATTGCGGGTGGCAAACCATTTGGATTCCGCGACGTCGTCAAGCTTCTTAAGACCGATGGCGTTCATCGATTTTGTGTAGAAATTATAGGCGCTCCCACGGCAGCTCTCACCGCCGCCGATGTTGAAGACGTGTCCCCAGAATTCATCGCCTAACTCACCGCGGCGTTCCTTACGGCAGAGGTTTTGAAGCATCGTCGCGGAGTCGCGGTCAGAAACGTATTCAAGCACATTGTCAAGGCAGTTGTGGAACATAATAGGGTCGTCCGTACCCGACATATTCGGACCTAAAATACCTGTCTGCCTAAGGCTTGCCCAGTAGGGGAGGTCCGATTCAATGATGCACCGCTCGGCGGCGATTTTTGACACGGCGTAATAATCAAAAACGCTCGGCTTGATGGGATCGCCAACGCGTCCCCAGTGGATAGGCGGCATACGGTCGCCGGTTTCGGCGACGGTGCCGATGTAGACAACGCGCGTCTTTTCCTGCTGCCCAAGCTCCTTGACGGCGTTGACGATGTGCATACAGGAGCCGTAGTTGGTCTCCATGGCAAGCTTAGGCTTATAATCGGCGGTCGGGGAGACGAGTGCTCCGACATGCAGCACGACATCGGTATCCTTGACGCATTCCTTGATGGGTCCGTACTCGGTAAGGTCGCCCCATACAATCTGAATACCCTTTGTATCCATGTATGGCTGCATTTTTTTTCTGTTAGCTTCGGAATCGCGCACCAGAAGCACAACATCGACTTCGTTCAAGTCCTCGCGCAGCGCCTCAAGGGTCACGCAACCCATAGCGCCGGTAGCTCCGGTTAAAAATACGCGTTGTTTTGCCATGTCACTCACCTTTCATTTCCACAAGATTTTTCTTTTTGCCGTCAAGTATCTCTACACTTAAGCCAATTGATTCGCCGATAGCCTTGTCAATATTGTCGTCTGTAACGCCTAAGGGAATGCAGCCTTCAGATTTATCGATGAAGATTTCGGAGCATTGGATATCGCAGAAATGCGTCATATCCAGACCGCCCTCAATGCCCTTTGCCTGCTGTTTCTTGTGTACTTGTTTGACGCCGATATCAAAGAGCGCGCGGGGAACGGTCAAAATCTTGCGGTTGGGTGTCCCCATGTATTTGTGTACGGCTGTTAAAAATTCCCGCCAGGTCATGTTGAACCAGCCGATGGGATAGCAGACGCCGCCCTTTGTAAGCTCCAGCGCGCCTGCTGCCGACTGAGCGACCTGCCGTACCGTCACCATTGTCGTGCCGCCCTTCGGAAACATGGTCATGCCCTTCATGTTGCGGATCATCTCTACGAGGAACACCCAGACCGGTTTGCGCCCGGGCTGCGCGCCGAAAATATAAGGCAGCTCTAAAATCGCGACGTCGAAGTTGTCGTCAACAAACGACAGCGCCATGGTTTCCTGATCAAGGCGGCTGCGGATGTACGGGTGATAACGTCCAAGCTCTAATTCCGGACGCTTTTTGGCAAAGTAAGAGAAATATGAGCCGCAGATGACCGTATGCTTGACGCCGCACTCCTTGGCGATGGTTAAAAGCCGTTTCAGCGGCGTAATGTTATATTTTTCAAACAAATTGTAAATCGGCGGAGGCCCTTCAACGCGCTCGTCAACGCCCGCCGCGAACACAAAGCCCTCGCAGCCTTTCATATAGGCGCGAATCTCCTCGTCGGACAGCTCCAGATAATTGCCGAACTCGATTTTCATCTTGGGCGGCAAAAGCGCCCCTTCAGGCAGAGGTGGTAAAGAGAGGGTGAGGACCTCGTGCCCTCGGCGAATCATTTCAGCCGCTGCCGCGCTTCCGAGCAGTCCCGTGCCGCCGATCATAAAAATTTTCAATGTTTAGCCTCCTTATCCTTTG
>CAYYFY010000336.1:0-2832 GCA_964471035.1 uncultured Eubacteriales bacterium | reverse complement strand
CATCAGAGCCAAAGCCACCGCTTATTGTATGCCGGGCTGCACCACCTCGACCGGCAAACGCGCTCAGACCGGCTATATCGCGGTTGACCCGCGCGAGATCCCCTACGGCACAGAGATGTATATCGTCTCCGCCGACGGACGGTATGTCTACGGCTACTGTATCGCCGCGGACACGGGTGGATTCATCTACCAACACGACTGGACGGTTGATCTCTATATGAACTCCGAACGGCAGTGTGTCAATTGGGGACGGAGAGACATTATTATCTACTTCTTATAAGCTAATAAAAAGCCGCCGAAAAGGCGGTTTTTTAGGTGAAAGTTGAAACTTATCCCGTAAGGATTTGCGTTGCTTGCGCAGTCAAAAGCTCCGCCGCGTGGCTTATCGCGTAATCTACCGACGCGCCGTCCGGTCGCGCCTTGTAAACGCGAGTAAAGCCCGCGGCGGTCAGCGTTTCAGTGGGGCAGGCGATGTCGCCGCTGAGCAGTACGCAGGGGATATTTTGCTTTTTAGCAAGGTTTAAAATGCCCATAGGCAGCTTGCCGAGCAGGGTGGAGGCGTCGGTTTTCCCCTCGCCGGTTACGATAAGACCGCAGGCGGAAAGCCTCTTCTCAAGCGCCGTAAGCTCCGAGAGCAGCGTAAAGCCGGGCAAGAGCTTCGCTTTGCAGCAAGCTGACAGCATCGCGCCGAAGCCTCCGGCTGCGCCGCCGCCGGAAACGGTAAAAACCGAGCTGTAAAAGGCTTTTTCAAGCACCGCACCGTAATGCTCAAGCGCCTCCTCGAGGAGAAGGATGTCCTCGGGCGAGGCGCCCTTTTGTTTGGCAAACACTTTGGACGCGCCGTTTTCGCCGCAGAGCGTGGCGGAGACATCGCAGGCGGCGGTAAAGGAGGCGTCGGCTATACGCGGATCGAAACCTTCGAGATCGATTGTTTCAAGGCGTGTCAGCGCCGCGCCGCCGAAGGCAAGCTCATAACCTTTACAGTCGAGGAGGCGCGCTCCAAGCGCGGAAAGGCAGCCCGCGCCGCCGTCGTTGGTTGCGCTGCCGCCCAGCGCGACGATAAATTGTCGCAATCCTTTATCGAGCGCGTCCTTAATCAGAAGTCCCGTGCCGTAGGTCGTTGTGATTTTCGGATTCAGTTCATTTTCGGACAGCAGCGTAAGCCCCGAAGCGGCAGCCATCTCAATGACGGCGGTGTCGCCTAAGATACAGTATTCCGCCTCAATGGGACGCAGCAGGGGATCAACGGTTTTGGCGCGTACGGTTCGCGCGTCGGGCAGAGAGGCTATTGCCGCTGCCGTACCCTCGCCGCCGTCGGCGAGCGGGTGGATGATAACCTGCGCCGTTTTGTCGGCGGCAAGCAAGCCGCGCTTTATCGCTTCGCACGCCTCGCGCGAGGTCAGCGAACCCTTGAAGGAATCGGCGGCGACAAGTATTTTCATAGCTTAGCTTACTCCGTTTTCGTGAGCTTCGCGATGAGCTCCCCGAATACAGATGTGTCGAGCTCCTCGACGCGCCCGCTGTCGCACAGAGCGGCAACGGCGGGGTCTATGGGCATCCTGATGACGCAGTCGACGCCGTAACGCTCCGCCAGTCCGTCGATACGGCTCTCGCCGAAAATATGGTGACGTGTCTGACAGTCGGGGCACTCGAAATACGACATATTCTCAACGAATGCCAACAGCGGGATATTCATAAGCTTCGCCATTTTAGCGGCTTTCTCGACGACTATACCCACGAGCTGCTGCGGGGTGGAAACCACGACGATGCCGTCTACAGGCAGCGACTGGAACACCGTCAGCGGCACGTCGCCGGTGCCCGGCGGCATATCGACGAACATACAGTCGATGTCGCCCCAGAGGACATCGGACCAGAATTGCTTGACCGTTCCGGCGATGACCGGTCCGCGCCATACTACCGGATCGGTGTCGTTTTGCAATAGCAGGTTAACCGACATCACCTTGACGCCGGTCTTTGTTTCCTCGGGATAAATGCCTATCTCGCTTGTCTGCGCTTTGTCGGTCAGCCCGAACAGCTTCGGCGTCGAGGGACCTGTGATGTCGGCGTCGAGCACGGCGGCAGATCGGCCGCTCTTTTGCACGGCGGCGGCGAGCGCACAGGTGACAAAACTCTTGCCGACCCCGCCCTTGCCGCTGACGATGCCGATAACTCTTTTTATGTCCGATTGCTCGTTTTGCGGTACGCGGAAATCCTGCGGCGCTTTTCGTTCCCCGCAGTTCTGGCTACAGGTTTTACAGTCGTGGGTACATTCTTCGCTCAAGAAAATCAGCTCCAATTCAGATGTCAGACATCAGATGTCAGATGTCTGATTTTAAGGGATCTTCGGTCGGATTATAGTATATGCCATATAAATACAAAAATCAAGGTGAAAAAATCCTTGTGTGAAAAAATCCTTGACAATCTTCGGTGTATTGTTTATAATATCCGAGCAACTGTGATAATGCCGATTTAGACGGTTCTCAAACAGTTATTTTTCTACCGATTGGAGATAAAAAACCCATGAAAAGAACGTATCAGCCTAAGAAGAGGCAGAGAAAATCCGTACACGGTTTCCGCAGCAGGATGTCTGACAGAAACGGACGCAAGGTTTTAGCGCGCCGCAGAGCCAAGGGCAGGAAAAGGCTCAGCTATTGATTTGACCGCTTCATTTCTGAGTAAAACAGAGGATAAAATATCTTGACCAAGGTTATCACGCTGAAGCGAAACGGGGAGTTCCGCCGGGTATACGGGCGCGGCAAAGCCCTTTCGTCGCCCGTGCTTATTACGTATTATCTCAAAAACAGGGTAGGCGTGTGCCGTATCGGCATCACC
>CAYYFY010000335.1:0-2845 GCA_964471035.1 uncultured Eubacteriales bacterium | reverse complement strand
CATACGCGTCTACGGGGTCTTTAGCCGCCGTGACCGGTCTGCCGACGACGATGTAGTCCGAACCGGCCTCTTTGGCGGCGGCGGGCGTCATGACGCGCACCTGATCCCCGATGTCGCCGTCGGCAAAGCGGACGCCCGGCGTCACGGTCAGAAATTTCTGCCCGCAAAACGCCTTGACCTGCGCGGCTTCTAAGGGCGAACAGACCACGCCGTCAAGCCCCGCTTCTGCGGCGTTGTCCGCGTAGCTAAGAACCGTCTGTTCGATTGTCCGTTCAATCAAAAGCTCTTTTCTCATGCGCTCCTCGCTCGTCGAGGTCAGCTGTGTGACGGCGATGAGCAGCGGGCGCGTGCCGTCCGGACGCACGAGCCCCTCAAGCGCCGCCTCCATCATCGCTCTTGTGCCGGCGGCGTGAAGGTTGAGCATATCGACGCCAAGTCCCGACAAAACGGCCATAGACCGTTTGACCGTGTTCGGGATGTCGTGAAGCTTCAAGTCGAGGAATACGCGGTGTCCGCGCTCTAAAATATCTCTGACGATTGGCGGTCCTTCGGCGTAAAACAGCTCCATGCCGATCTTCACAAACGGCTTTCTGCCGGTAAACAGCTCTAAAAAGCGCATGGTTTCTTCTTTAGAGCTGAAGTCGCAGGCGACGATGACGTCCTTACCCACAGTGCGCACCTCCTATAATATCGGTTAATTTTTCGATGTTGTATTTTTCCATCATCACGGGCAGCTGTTCGACGATGGTCTTACTGGCGAACGGATCGACGAGGTTCTGCGCCCCGACGCCGACCGCCGTCGCTCCGGCGAGCATCATTTCGAGCACATCCTCGGCGTCACGCACCCCGCCCATGCCAATAATCGGAACCTTGACCGCCTCATAGACCTGATACACCATGCGCACGGCGACAGGCAGAATGGCAGGACCCGAAAAGCCGCCCATCTTGTTCGCGATCACCGGACGTCTTGTCCTGACGTCGATTTTCATGCCTAAAAGCGTGTTGATCAGGCTGATGCCGTCCGCTCCCCCCGCCTCGCAGGCTTTGGCGATGGCGGCGATGTCCGTGACATTCGGGCTGAGCTTCATGACAACCGGCTTTGTCGTCACCTTTTTCACGGCGCTCGTGACCTCAAAGGCGCTTGCCTCACTGACGCCGAAGCTCATACCGCCGTTATGTACATTGGGGCAGCTGATGTTGATCTCGATGATGCCGACCTGCTCCTCCTTGTCTATGCGTTCGCAGCAGTACAGGTACTCCTCGAGCGAAAAGCCGCTGATGTTGGCGATGACGGGTTTGGTATAACAGGCGGCGAGCTTCGGCAGTTCCTCGGAGATGACCTTGTCGATCCCGGGATTCTGCAGCCCCACCGAGTTGATGACGCCCTCGGTGCATTCGGCGATACGCGGGGTGGGGTTGCCGAAACGCGCCTCGCGCGTCGTGCCCTTTAAGGTGATCGAGCCGAGAATATTGATGTCGTACAGCTCGGAGAATTCATAGCCGAAGCCGAATGTGCCGCTGGCGGGGATGACGGGGTTGGTCAGCTCAATGCCGCAGAGCGTGACCGATGTGTCGGATTTTGTATTCACCATATGACTTCCTCCTTGACCAGCACCGGACCGTCGCGGCATATCCGCTTGCTGCCGTATTTCGTCTCGCAGCTGCAGCCCATGCACGCGCCGAAACCGCAGCCCATGCGCTCCTCAAAGCTGAGCTGCCCCTCGGTGGAGCACGACGCGGCGACGGCTTTGAGCATCGGCTCGGGTCCGCAGGTGTAAAAGTAGGTGTAGCTGCCGACATTGCCGAGCGCGTCGGTGACAAAGCCTTTTACACCTTTCGAGCCGTCGGCGGTCGTCAGCGTTGTCTTGACGCCGAGAGCGGCAAACTCATTTTCATAAAAAATTTCGGCGGCGCAGTTGTAGCCGAGAACGGCCTTGACGCTTTTGCCCTCGCCGACGAGCTTTTTGGCAAGCCCGAAAAGCGGCGGAACACCGACGCCTCCGCCGATGAGCAGCGGCGCCGCGCCGCTCGGGGCGGTGTCGTAGCCGTTACCGAGACCAACAAGAGCGTCAAGCTTTTCACGCGGGCTTAAGGAGGCTAAGTATTCGGTGCCCTTGCCGACGACCTTATAGATGATGTTGATTCCGTTTTTATCGTAATCGCAGACCGAGATCGGCCGCCGCAAATACAGCCCGCGTACCTCGATATTGATAAATTGTCCCGGGCGTGTCAGCGCGCGTGTGTCGCCGAGCAGGCGCATTTCGTAAATGTCTCCGGCGATTTTCTTGTTGTATAAGATATTGTAAATCCCTTTGGTCATTGCCTGAATATCTCCCTTTCCTTTGTATTCGTATATACCGGTTTTCCGTTAAATATTGTCAGCACGCACCGTCCGAAAACGCTATTGCCGAGAAACGGCGTGCTCTTGCCCATGGAGAGAAAATCCTTCCCGTCGATACGGTATTCTTCGTCGAAGGCAAACGCGCACAGATCGGCGGGCTTGCCGATTTTGAGTTCATTGGTGATCCCGAAGCGTTTTTTCGGGTTGTCCGCCATCAGTCTGATAAGCTCCTGAAGCGTCAAAAACCCTGTCTTGACAAGCCCCGTATAGCAGAGAGCCAGCGAGGTTTCGAGTCCCACGACCCCCATGGCGCTGTCCTTTAAGCCCCTTGATTTTTCTTCGGCGGAATGGGGAGCGTGGTCGGTGGCGATGATGTCTATCGTGCCGTCCTTGATTCCCTGAAGCAGCGCCTCGCGGTCAGCCGCCGCGCGCAGCGGCGGGTTCATTTTGAACCTCTCTCCCGTCCCCGACCATATGGAAAACTTAGAAAAAGAGCTTGAACTC
>CAYYFY010000334.1:0-2853 GCA_964471035.1 uncultured Eubacteriales bacterium | reverse complement strand
ATCAGCCATAACCTAATCGTCCTTTCGCGTTTTTATTCCCCGACGACAATGTACAGAGAAATATTGACCTCGTGATGTATTTTGATTTCAGCCGTATACGTACCGAACGCCTTGATGTCCTCGACGGTAATTTTCCGCTTGTCCACGTCAATGCCGAATTGTTCCTTGATTTGCACGGCGATCTCCTTGGACGTGACCGAGCCGAACAGCTTGCCGTTCTGCCCCGCCTTGGCGCTGACCTTCACAGTCATCCCGTTCAGCCGTTCGCCGAAATCCTTTGCCGTTTTCAGCTCCGCGGCGATTTTGTGCGCTTCGGCAGCTTCTTTGTTTTTAAGCTCCGTAACCAGCTGCGCGCTCATCGGGGCAGCCAAAGACCGCGGAAATAAAAAATTGCGGGCATAACCGTCGGAAACCGACACCTTGTCGCCCTTTTTGCCAAGCCCCTTGACGTCGGTTTTAAGCATAACTTCCATAATTTCTCCTCCTCTGCGGATTATTATATGATACCGAGTACACTTTTTAGTCTTTCTTGCCCCTCAAGGAGGGTTATACCACTCATTTGTGCGGCGGCCATTGTGTTGTGTCCCCCGCCGCCGAGCGCCTCCATGATCAACTGGACGTTGACGTCGCCGAGTGATCGCGCGGAGATGCTGACCGTGTCGCCCGACTTGTACAGCACGAACGCCGCGCCGGTCTCTTTAAGCTCTAAAAGCTCGTCGGCCGCCCTGGCGCAGGAAATACGCGTATACGGTTCGTCGGAATCGCAGAGGGCGACGGCATATTCGCCGAAGCTCTGCGCCCCCGCTATGACGGCGTTTTTAAGCAGATTCTCCTCACGGGTGCCCGAAAACAGCCTGCGCACGCTGACGGTATTGGCGCCGCAGTCTTTCAGCGCCGCGGCCGCCTCAAAGGTACGCGCTCCGGCGCGCAGGACAAAATCCTTGGTATCGAGCACAATGCCCGAAAGCAACGCCTCGGCGGTAAGCGGATCAATTTTCGGAAGGCTTTTGCTGTAGCCGAGTACCTCCGTCACCATCTCACAGGAGGAGGAGGCAAACGGTTCGTGGTAAAAAATCGCCGCGCCCGCGATATGGTCTACGGTTTTGCGGTGATGGTCGATGACAATGGCCTTGGAAACCTTTTTAAACAGCTCCGGACTTTCGGTGAACTCCGTCCTGTGCGTATCGACCACGCAGAGCAGCGTGTCGTTTGTCACCATGGCAAGCGCGCTTTGCGGTTCGATGAAAACCTCCCCGCCCACCGCGCTCTCGATCTTCTCAATCAGCGCGCCGGCAAGAGCTGTTTCCTTAGTCACGACAATACGCGTCAGTTTGCCGAGCGAACGCGCCAGCGTATACATACCGAAGGCCGCGCCGATGCTGTCAAAATCGGCAAACCGGTGCCCCATGATGATAAACAGATCGGTTCCCTCTATAAGCTCGGCCATCGACGACGCGATGACCCTCGCGCCAATCTTCGAGCGCGTTTCTATGCCGCCCAGAACGCCGCCGAAAAAGCTGAATTCGTCCTGTGCCTTTAAGACCGCCTGATCACCGCCGCGTCCGCGCGCCATATCGAGAGCGGCGGCGGCGTCCGTCTCGCACTGAGCCATACGCCCGCTCTTGCCCACGCCTATTGACAGCGACGCGCCGACCGATTTCCCGCCGTACATATACGCCCTGACTTGCTCGAGCACCTTGAATTTTTCGGCGGCAAGCTCCGTCAGGCAGCGCTCCTCACCGACGACGAGATACCGTCCGGAGCTCAGTTTGCGAAACAGCGCGCCGCGCCCTTTGAGCCATTGCTCGATGATACGCTGGACGCTGTTGGTCATCTCCTGAAAATCGCTGTCGGCATACTGCCGCGTCCACTCCTCGCGGTTGTCGAGAGATAAAAACATGACGAACGGCAAACTCCCGAAGTATTCGTCGGCAATATTCTTCAAATATGTATCGTCGACGAAATACATGACATACAAGGGATTTGCCTCGCAGAGGACGTGGTTGATAAAGACAGTGAAGCGTTTGCCGCCGTATTCGCAGATAATGCTCTGCCGATAATTGATCTCCTCAATAGGACAGCCGGAGGTAAACTGCGTGATGGCGCGCCCCGTCACCTCTTTGTTCCCGATAACCCACGAGGCGAACAAATTGTTGTACCAGACTACTTTGCCCTCGGCGTTGCCGATAAGCACGGGAAGCGGAAAGGTCGAAATGGCTTCGTGGTCGGAAAAATTCATTGACTTTTCAACGGAGGTAAGCGCTTTTTTTGTATGTTTAATCTGACGGCGGATCAGTAGGAGCGTCAGTACAAACACGATGACCGTACATAAAAACGCGCTGACGGCGTACACGACATTTAAGGGATAAAGGCTTACGGAAAACAGCAGCAGCACCAGCGACGCGCAAAACGCTGCCGGACTCTGGTTAAAATAATCCTTCGCCTTCATTCAGTCGCGCCGCCCTTTCTTAGGTCAGACCTCCATGACAATCGGGAGGACCATCGGAGAGCGCTTTGTCCTCTCGTACATCATACGGGACACCTCGTCCTTGATTTTTGTTTTCATCGCCGCCGCGTCGAAGCTGTACGGCGGAAAGCTCGCGACGATAGCCGCCGACCGCTGCGCGGCCTCCGCTATCAGTTCCTCGGCGTCGCGGACATAGATAAAGCCGCGCGAAACGACCTGAGGACCGCAGAGCAGCTCGCCGGAACCCGCGTCAACGGACACCGTGACAACAATGACGCCGTCTCGCCCTAAGTGCCGCCTGTCGCGCATGACGATGTTCCCGACGTCGCCGACACCGTAGCCGTCAACAAAAATACCTCCGGCGGGCACGGAGCCCGTAACAGCGA
>CAYYFY010000333.1:0-2854 GCA_964471035.1 uncultured Eubacteriales bacterium | reverse complement strand
GTCCGTTTTGACAGCGACTGTTTTGCCGCTCTTGCCTTGAAAGGGAATTATGACAGCTTTAACAGTGCGGCGAGCAGCAAAACAACGAAAACGCCGGAGCTTACGAACATCGGCAGCTTTGAAAAATGCTGGCGGCTCAAAGACGGCGCGTGGCAGATGGTGAAATCAGCCGATCACAATCAGCAATTTTCCGAAATTTTTATTTACGAATTGGGAAAAACGCTTAAGTTTAATATGGCGGCGTACCGCCGCGCCGAAAAAAGCATCATAACCAATGATTTTACCGAAAACGGGAAATACAACTTTGAGCCTGCCTACGCGTTTATGGGCGACAATGAGGACTACATCGCCACCGTGCAAAAGCTGCGGGAAATCGCACCCTCTGCCGTCCCCGACTATGTCCGCTTGATTTTCATGGACACCATAGCCGCCAACCCCGACAGACACACCTTTAATTTCGGGCTTCTGCGCGATCCCGATACAGGGGAAACCGTTTCTTTGGCTCCGAATTTTGATAACAATATGGCGCTCATCGCCAACGGATACCCGCGGAATATCGAACGTAAAAAAGACGTGCTCATCGCCTGCTTCAACGAGCTGTTGGCGTTCGATCCGGCACTCAAGCAGTATATTCCCACTCTGACGGAAAATGATGTCCGAAAATCGCTCGCAAGGGTCGGCATGAAAATCAGAACCGAAACCGTCGTCCGCTTTATTATGAACGGATACAGGCAGATCAATATTGATTGATAAAAAGTCTTTCTATTTCACCTTATACGCGTTGAATATCCGGTCGGCTTCCTCGGTATAGCCGCCGGTTTCGTTTTCTATATACAATACCGGACGGATACGCATCCCCGACGCGGCGCCTTTTTTGCCCTCGAGCAGTATCAGCGACGATTCCATACCCTTTCGCTGGACGATCTCGCGCAGGATTTTCGGCTCTAGTCCGCTTTCGCGCAAGGCGCAGAGCGCGTCACACAGGCGCTCGGGGCGCTGGCACAGCACAAATCGTCCGCCGAAGCGCAGCAGCTTCGCCGCGGCGCTTGCCGCGTCAAAAAGCGTACAGCTGAATTCGTGCCGCGCGTTTTTGTTGTCGTTTTCGGCGGCGATAAGCCCCGCGCCCTGTTTTTTATACGGCGGATTCATACTGACGACGTCAAAATACTCATAGGGCAATATGCCCGACAAATCGCGCAAATCGGCATGAACGCACCGGACGGCGCTCTCCAGCCGGTTTTCTTTTATTGATTTTTCAAATAATTTTACCGCCCCAAGGCAAATCTCTACGCCCACATTCTCCGCGGGGGAAAAATCCCGCGCCCAGAGAAGGGGTATAATCCCGTTCCCCGCCCCGAGGTCGCACGCCTTGTCCTTTTTCTTCGGACGCGCGAAATCGGCGAGGAGCAGCGCGTCCGAGGTAAAGACGTGCGCGCCGCCGACGTAGATTTTTAAATGCTGTCCGAGTGCTTCGGTTCGCTCTTCCATTCGTATCACCAAAAAAGATATTACCACAAAGCCAAAAAACGCGCAAGAGCTTGCGCGATCTCGTAAAACGCGGTATACTTTTATTGGGTGAATATTTATGAGAAAAATAATTTTCGGCACCGACTGGCATACCGACTGCGACGACGTGATGGCGCTGCGCGTCGCCGCGCGTTTTCATAAACATAAACAAATCGAGCTTGTGGGCGTATCCATAGACTCCATAAACGAATATGCGGCGCGGTCGGTCGACGCGTTTCTGCGCTTTGAGGGTTTGCCGGATATGCCGATCGGTATTGATTTTGATTCAGCCGACTACGGCGGCGAGGCGCGGTATCAACAGGGGCTTGCCCAGAATTTTGAGAGCGCGGTCAAGCGCAACGAGGACTGTACCGGCGCGCTCGCGCTGTACCGCAAAATACTGGCACAGTCAGAGGAAAGAGTCGATATTATTGAGATCGGTTTTTTACAGGTCGTCGAGGCGCTGCTCGACAGCAAGCCCGACGAATTCTCTCCCCTTTCGGGTTTAGAGCTGATCAATGAAAAAGCGGGACACTTATGGATCATGGGCGGCCGGTTTGATAACGACGGCGCGCGCGAGCACAATTTTTCCAGAACGCCCAAAGCGAGCAGAGCCGCGTACAGTGTCTGCAAGGACTGGCCAAAAACAATCACCTTTCTCGGCTTCGAGGTATCCGAGCACATTTTATGCGGTAAAGATTTGCCCCACTCTGACCCGCTCGGGCAGGTCATGCGCGACTACGGGTGTCAAAAAGGGCGCCCGTCGTGGGACCCGATGCTTACCCTCCTCGCTTGCATCGGCGATGAAGAAGAGGCTGGGTATACTGTCCGAAAGGGGACGGTACGCGTCGATCCCGAAACGGGCGAAAACTTTTTTGAACATAACGAAAACGGACGGCACCGCGTCGTCGTTAAAAAATTTGACGATGAGTATTACAGGGATGCCGTCGATAGGCTGTTATATAATTGAAAATGGCAAATTTCGGGTCCGCAAAGAACCGCAAGCGGTTCTCTGCAATTATAATTGGGGTGTACCGCCCGATTATTAAATGAATAATGAAGTCGTTTCACTTATGAATAATGAAGTCGCTAAAGAACCGTTTACACGGTTCTCCGCTTATGAATAATTTCGGGAGGGCATTGCCCTCACCCATTTTAAAGTGAAGTGTTTTTACGAAACGTGAAGTGTGCTGGCGCACGTTAAGTGTTCTGCGGAACGTGAAGGTCGCTAAAGAACCGTTTCACGGTTCTTCGCTAATGTCGGGTCTGCGACGCTATTATAATCGGGGGGGAAAAACGCAACAGCGTTTTTAAAAAGAACCGCTTGCGGTTCTTTGCGGGGCTGTCC
>CAYYFY010000332.1:0-2870 GCA_964471035.1 uncultured Eubacteriales bacterium | reverse complement strand
GTTTTTCGCGGTATTCGCTCGGCGAAACGCCGTAGCGTGTTTTGAACGCCCGCGTGAAGTTTTCGGGGTTTGAGTAGCCGAAGTCGAGGGCAAGGTCCAAAATGCTTTTATCGCTCGCCCTTAAAAGCTGTGCCGCCCTGATCAGCCGGTACTCGCGCACGTACTCCATGACCGGCTTTCCCGTGCTTTCGGTAAAAATACGGTTGAAATACGAAACAGAAAAGCCCGCGTTCTCGGCAACGCGTTCGAGTGAAAGGTCTTCGTCCTTGTACGCCTTCGCAATATAGTCGAGGGCGCTCGCGACGAATGTTTTGTTGTTCATGTTCATCACCTCGAACGCATTATAACCGATGGGTAAGCGCGCTGTCCTGTCATTTTACGCCGTGATGAATCTTAATTTATCAACCCCAGAAGTTGGCGAACCCGTTTTTGCAAATGCTTTTCTGTGGCGATAAGCCGTTCCTCCGGCCAGTTGATGGACGGATGCCGCTTGAATTCAAATCCAATCAACCTTCGGAGCTGCTGTGCCTGCGCTTTTCCCAAAACCTCCGAACAGATGCTTTCAAAGGTAACGTTGATGTAAGCGGGAAAACGCGTCGCGGCGTATTCATCCAGATTGGAAATATCATCCTTCATCGCGAAGTTGAATAGTGAAAGACCGTGGTCATATAACGGTGCAGGTGCGATAACGGCTCCGGAGTGATTATCGCGTAAAATCCCGAAGTTGCCGAAATGCCGATCGGCGTTGTAAACTACAGCGTCAAACGCCAGCATACTCCGTATGTTTTCCTTAAAATCCTCGCCAAGCCCGGCGTAATAATTCAGACAAGCCTTTAAGCCGCCGGTACGCACGATTCTACCGACCGGAATAAAAGCGGTATCAATGTCGGTGAACAGTTTGCATTTGGAAGCTAAAATCCCTTTCCAATTTTCCAGATCATAGGTCACGGCGTCCAGCCCCATCGCCTGCGCCACTTGACAGGCGTAATATTCGCTGTACGGTTCATTCCCTGTGTTTGCCGCACCGCTTGAACCGCCCTTATACAGATAGATTCCATCGCCTTCAATCAGACGCCATGCTTTCGGCAGCATACCGTTGGTGGTAAGCTCCGGCGATGTTGAAAACACTCCCTTGCTTTGTCCTATGCCGGTATAGGCAACGAGGGAGAGGAGTTCCGAGAATCGGTTTTCGTAAAGGTTATACTGTGCGAAACTGCCGTCAAAACCTTTCGAAACAATCCAATAACTGTCATTAAGCGACAAGCCCTTGCATATGTCGACGATACCTTTTGTATTGCCGACCGACAGATTCAGTGTCTTCAGGATTTCATCCACAAACGTCCGGTTTTTGGGTATGACGCGGTGTTGGAGCCATCTGACGACTCCTTCGCCGGTCAGTTCCAGATCAAGCGGAAACAGCTTTTTCTGCCGTTCGTCAATGGTGAGAATCTCCGCGACCAAGCCGGCAATACCCCGTTCTTCGAGGGTGAATGTGATAAGCTGTTTATCGTACAGCCGCAGTTCATATGTGACATCCGTGACAACCATATTATCTGACGGTTTCATACCCAGTTCCATATCCAGTACGGCGGCGACGCGGAGTAAAAAATCCAACGACGGATTATGCCCGCCGCTTTCCAGCCGTGAGATATTGGAACGGTGCGTACCCAAAAGCTCCGCGAGCTGAGTCTGCGACAGACCTTTTGCGATACGCGCCTGCGCTATTTGCTGTACGATATTTTGCCGCCATGCTTTCATGGTATTATCATTCATGTAACCACTCCTTTGGATAAAATCGTTCATATAGTATCATATATGATAACAATAGTCAATTGTTTTTTATTCTTTCGTGTTGCTGATATTGACAAATCGGCGAATAGGGTATATCCTAAACCTAACAATTTGAAATGAGGCGTGAAAATGATCGTAAAGTAATTCGGTTTAACGCACATATTGCCGTCCGGCGTGCCGGACGCGGTTTGCCGTTGAAATGGGATTGCTTTGCTCCGTAACCGGACGGTCTTCGCGCGCCGTTTTTTACCGGGTCTTGGCTCCTTTTGCGGCGGCATCCGTATAAAGGAGTTGTTTTTATGCTTGAACTTAAAAATATCGGCATCCGCCTGCTTAAAGACGGCAGGCAGATCATAGAAAATTTCAGTTTTACACTGAACAGGGGAGACAAAGCGGTCATCATCGGCGAGGAGGGCAACGGTAAATCGACGCTTCTGAAAATGATTTACGACGGGCGGCTGATCGGCGGCTATTGCGAATATACCGGAAGTATTTTGCGAAAAGGAGCCGTCGGTTATCTGCCGCAGACGATGGACGAATCGCACTTAGACCAATCTGTCGCGCATATTTTTGACGGCGAGGACGTATACCGTCATACGGACGTTTTAAGGCGGCTTGACTTGACGCCGGATTTCCTCTGCTCAAAGCAGAAAGTCAGGACGCTGTCCGGCGGCGAAAAAATCAAGATACAGCTGGCAAAAATACTGATGAGCGAACCCGATGTTCTGCTGCTCGACGAGCCGACCAACGATATCGACCTTGAGGCGCTCGGATGGCTGGAAATGTTTATTCGGAACACAAAGCTTCCGGTGCTCTTCGTGTCGCACGACGAAACTTTAATCGAAAATACCGCCAACGTCGTTATACACATCGAGCAGCTTGTCCGTAAAACCAAGCCGCGCGTGACCGTCGCGCGTTTAAACTACGGCGAGTATGTTGCCGCGCGGACAGCGGCGTTTGATAGACAAACGCAGGTAGCCGCAAAGCAGCGCGAGGACTACGCGGCGCAGATGGAGAAGTGGCGGCAAATCTATAACCGCGTCGATCATGAGCAGGAGACCATCAGCCGTCAGGACCCG
>CAYYFY010000331.1:0-2870 GCA_964471035.1 uncultured Eubacteriales bacterium | reverse complement strand
CGTTAAGATTATTTATTACTTGTATCATGCCGTCAATATTTAAGTTATGATAGCTAATATTATCGCCGTGATATTTGCCGTTTTCTTTATTCTCCATAGCGAGATAGGCGTCTCGGTAATTCATAACAACAGGCAAATCTTGCACTTTTACATGCGTAAACAGGTCTCGTTTATCTAAATATTCGTTTACCGCGGCGATAAGGTTTCCCGAGAACCTACCAATATATAAATATCTATTATCAAAGCTGTCTGCCGTGTTTAATATCTCGTTAAGCTGTTCTTGCAAGCCTATGCCTTTTGGATTGAAGGTATTTTCGTCCATAATGCGCTTATCAAGAGAGTCCGAGTATTTTATCGGTTTGTTAGACGGGAATGCCTTTGCGCCGATTGCTCCGTTTTCTATGTCTATTGCCGCCCCCACAAGCGCCTTATCCCAAAGTCTTTGAAGCTCGCTCATATCCTTGACGACATACTCAAGCCATTTACGCTCTACGCTCGTCACATCGGCGGGAACATTTGCAAATGCCGCCTTAAGCGTCTTGACAAATCCGTCAAGCCATTTCTTTATGGATTTCATAAGACTTGGTTGCTTACCGGCGAGTTCCTGTATTGCGGTGGAATCCTTGAGCATAAGCTGACAGGCGTCAGCGACAATCTCCTCAACCGCGTCATCAAAAGACAACTCGCGCGGGTTTTCTTTGTTGGCGCGAGCCATAGCGCGACGACGCTGTACAAGAATCTCAAGCGCGTTCTTGTCTTTAGTATCTATTTGCTCGTATTTCTCAAGGATATAATTCTTGAGCGCCTGATACCCGTCCTCGTCACGCTCGCGCATCCAGTGGGTCAACTCGTGAGCCGCGGTATACAGGGCTGGATATTCACCGTATAGGTTGATGTATATGGTATCGGTTGAGGATTCGTATCGACCATTAGGCGCGTCCGTTGCTTTATCGCCGTACACGACTATGTTAGCATTTGTAACATCAGACATCATTTTTAAGACGGCAACAGACTCTTTATCCCTCGCGTTTGTCGCCTTAACAAGTGCCTTGAACGAGCCTTTTCCGGTGCGCTTCTTTGCCTTTTTCACTTGACCGGCAGAATCCGCAATTCGCTCTTTCATCTCTTTCGAGAACACATGAGAATATTCAGGAAATTCGCTGTCTATATACTCGATTGACGCCTCTCCGGCTGCGGAGTCATAATATAGGTCAAACGCCTTAATAGCCTCGTCGGTATTCTCGGCGTTATTGTTTCTTGCCACCGCGCTGACCAACAGCTTAGCCGTTGGCAAATCATACCGTCCGGCAGCCCTATATACATTTTCGGCGTCGACGTCGGTAAAATCAATTTCATCAACGGACACGGTCTTGCCGCTCCCGAGGTAGAACTGAGCCTTACCGTAATCGTCGCCACAGCACCGTCAATTTTTTCGGTGCTTTAGGGATAAACGAGCATTCGTCGAACATATCCATGCCGAGCTCCGCGGCCATATAGCGTGAAACCGCCACGAACTCATCCGCGGAAACGTCTCTTGTGAAGGGAGCGACGATGCGGAGACGAGGCATTTCCGGCGTGTGGCTGTGTGTTGAGTACACCGCGCATTTGAAATTCAGCCTTTTCTTAAACGCCGCGACGAACTCCGGCGTAGCGCTATCGATGTCAGGCATCCAGAGAGAGCGGCAGGACACATTTCCAACCTTTCAGAGATTGTCTCGCAAATGCCCGCCAACAAAGCCGCCTTTGTCCTTGATTTCATCGCGCTTGCGATGGCTTTTTTCACCAGCGTCATATCCAGCGCCACGCCGCGGTCGTTGATTTCTTGGTCGAGGTGGTACTCGTCCCAGACGGTATCCGGCACCGGAAATTTAGCGAGTTTCTCTTGTATGGACAGCTCCGCCTCCACGTCGCGGGCGTTGTATTTCTTAAACACCGACCACTTGTCCGGCGCGTGGAAAGGAAAATTGCGGGTGTGCTGTCCGTTGGATTCCGTCGGTACACAGGGTTGACAGAAAAATTTGATGAGGTCTTTACCTTCCGTGAGTTTCTGCTTGTCAAGCTTCAGCACAGCGCCGACGGCCTCGAGCGACAGCGGCAGTCCCATCGTCGCCGCCCACACCATAGCGCATTTCCATGAGGCAGGATTTATGTATTTACCGGCGGGGAATCCCAGAAAACGCGACAGGCAGACGCGCTCGAAGTTTGCGTTGAAAGCCCATTTGATTACGGTTTCGTCGGTAAGACAATCGGTAATATCTTGGGGGATTTTTTCTCCGCAGGCGAGGTCAACAACCTGTACATCACCGCCGTCCACGCTGTAGCCGAAAAGCAGAACTTCAAAATCAGGAGACTCGGCATAGCGGTAAACGCCGGACTTGGCGAGACTTACACTGGAAAAAGTCTCAATATCTATGCTAAGTGATTTCATATATGCCTCCAATACGGTAAAGGCGGCTTTGATGCTATCACCGCCGCCCACCGTTACATTAGTTGTCTGAAGTCTGAATATTTACCGACTTCGCTTTTCTGCGCTTCTTTGCCTTGTGTTCGTCAATTGCGAACTTAATGATAATGACAAGGTTGCTGATGGTGTAGCCTACCACAGAACCGAAGCAGGCCGCAAGCATTATTGATTCCATGTGCGTCATGTCAGCCACCTCAGTTCAGAAACTCATCGTCGTCACCGGTGGCGAAATCGGACTCGGCGCTGGTTTTGCCGCCGAGCGGCTCGCCACCGCGCACCTTCTGCAGGTTGTTCAGTCCGCAGGCAATGCCCTTATTGCCGTTGCTGTTGAAGGAATAAAAGTTGATACTTGCTCTGCCGTACACGCCGGAGTACACCTCGGAGCGGGTCAGAATGGGATTGCGGT
>CAYYFY010000330.1:0-2871 GCA_964471035.1 uncultured Eubacteriales bacterium | reverse complement strand
TTTTACATCGCTGAAGGGATAGTTTTATAATATTATCTAGTTGTAAATATCTTAGCTCGTAATAAAATCCACCCACCCGCCGTCGAAGCGAATTTCATCCATCCATGAGGTGGATTTCATTGAAAAAAACCGCCCGCGGGCGGTTTTTTTTTCGCCGTTTATTCCGACGCCTTGAAATTATAGACAGGTTTGACGCGCTCGACAATGTCGGCGGTAGGCGCGATCTGGCTGACGATTTCATCCATGCTTTTATACGCCATCGGGGATTCATCGAGCGTATCCGGAACGACGCAGGTAGTATAAATCCCTTCCATTTCCGCCTTGTATTCCTCCATCGAAAGAGCGGCGAAAGCGTCTTTGCGGCTCATGAGGCGTCCGGCGCCGTGGGGCGCGGAGCAGTTCCAGTCCTCGTTGCCCCGCCCGACGCAGATTAAGCTGCCGTCACGCATATTGATGGGAATGAGCAGCTTCTCCCCGCGCTTCGCGGATACAGCGCCTTTACGGAGTATCATCTCATCTGTGTCGATGTAGTTGTGAATAGTCGTAAATTTCTCCGCGCAAGTCAGCCCCATACCGGCGAGGATTACCTCTGTCATCGCTTTGCGGTTCAGCTCCGCGAAATGCTGAATCAAGCGCATATCGTGAATATACTCATTAAAAAGAACGCCCTCGACATATGCCAAATCCTTTGGTATCGGCGTCAGCATCGCCCTGCGCTGCTTAAGTTCTTTAACGGTTTTGTGAATCTCTTTGGTGTTGCCGGCATTCTTCATCTGCTTAATGGTCTCGTCAATCTGGAAGCGGGCGTTGCCGCACAGCGCGTGAAAGCCCTCCTCCTGATAATGCTTTGCCACCTCATTGCCGATGTGCCGACTGCCGGAGTGGACGATGAGAAACAACTCGCCGCCTTCGCTCCTGTCCACCTCGATAAAGTGATTGCCGCCGCCCAAAGTACCAATGCTGCGCCGCGCTCGATTGAGATTGACATACGGCGAGCAGTAAAGCCGCGTAAGATCAATCTCGGTATTGAGGGCATGAGGCGTATCGCGCACCTCCCGCCCGCAGGGAATCCGCGCGTGTATGAGCCCATCAAGCTTCTTAAAGTCTATGTTCCGCTCCTTTAGCCGCACTGTTTCCATGCCGCAGCCGATATCCACGCCCACCATGCCGGGGACGACCCTTTCGGCAATGGTCATCGTGGTGCCAATGGTACAGCCCATACCGGCGTGAACGTCCGGCATAACGCGGATTTTACTGCCGGCAAAGGTTTCCTGGTCGCAGACAGCCTTTATCTGCCCCGCCGAAGTCTTTTCGAGTTCGGCGGTATAACACAGGGCGGTATTGTATTTTCCTTGTATCGTAATCATAATCATTCTCCTAAACGGTTTATGCCACGATTTTCGCGTACCGTTCACCGCTCAATATTTCCATCATGTACGCGTAAGGCGACAGCGCGCCGCTCGTAATCATGGAGAAGAGGCGGGGCGTACAGCCGGACACCAGCGCTACGCCTTGCTCGTTTTGGGTGACCGGCTGCTGCCGGTTGCGGCTGGCGACATTCCAGAAGACAACGCGGGGAAGCGTATAACCATGGTCGGCAAATAGTTTTTTCGCGTATTCAAAATTTGTTGTATTCGAGCCCTTCGCGCAGCAGTCAAACTCCATGTCGGAGATAATGTAAAGCGTGGCCGGCAAAGAGCTTTGCGGGACGCGGTTCTTCACCGCGGCTGAAAGTATCAGCTCAAATATCTTTTGAATATTCGTATTGGCGCACTCGTTGTACCGAATGCAATAGCGGAGTTGTTCAATAATGTCTTTGCCTTTTATTTCCACAAGCTGAGGGCGTTCCGAAAATGTGATGAAATGACCGCGGAAAGCGCCGGTATTACGCTGCGCGAAATAAATGCCGAGGGAAAGGGCTACCGCCGCGGGCAGCGGGTCGCTTCCCCCATACATGGAGGCGGAGCCGTCGATCACCACCAGCGCGTTTTCGCCGTTGGTGAAATCCTCCTGCGCGTTCCATGTAGCGTCAACGCTGCGGCGTTCTTCATCGGAAGCCACCTTCCTTATGAACGGCGCGATGATGTCATAAGGGGTAAGCGTGCCGGTGTTAAGCTTCGCTTCTCCGGAGCATACCTTTTTAAGGAACGCCCCATACCGCTCCGCGTCATTGCGGAGGAATGCCTTGCGATACTTGAACATGGCCTTCGAGGGCTGCTTTTCATAGTCGAAGGTGTAGTCCTTTTCGCGCAGATTGTTTTCGATGATATGAATGCGGGCGCGGAGTTTCGTAAGCGTTTTGCGGTAAGCAGCGTAATCCATTCCCAGCGCCCGCGCGACGCGGCCGGCGCTAGTGACGGTTTCCTTATTGGAAGCGTTGACCGAAGGCAGCCACTTCGCCAGAAGCGACACTTCCGCGCCGGTATTGAGCGCGTCAATATCCGCCGCAAGCTGCTCACCGACGCAGGAGAGCATTTCCCTTTCGCAGGCGGTGCCGAGCAGCGTCAGCAGGTCGTCCCAGCGGCCGTATTCAGCGATAGCCGCCATATTCTTACGAACGGACGCCGGTTCGTTAGCCGCGAGCCAAGCGAGAATCGCGCGGAACACACGCCGCTCGCCGAGACCGCCGCGCACATCACGCGCGAAAAACAGCGTTTTCATGGCGATATCGGAGTCTTCCGCGTAGGCTTTCATAAAGCGGCCGACAATCTCCTCATCGCTCTCACGCCGCAGCGCGCCGATGGTGGCAAACAGATCGAGGCAGTCCGAGTAAGTCGTCGCGTATGTAACGGCGCCATTCTCCGTATACGTTATATTGGCTTCATTTTTCAGCGATTCGAGCATAAGAAATTCCTCCTAAAAAATATAGTA
>CAYYFY010000329.1:0-2876 GCA_964471035.1 uncultured Eubacteriales bacterium | reverse complement strand
CATGGGCTACGGGATTGTCGGCTCGGGAGTGGTGGAGCTTTTTGAAAAAAACAAACAAAGCATCATCACGAGAAGCACACAGGACGATCTTTCCCTGAAATATATTTTAGACATTCGGGAATTTCCGGACAGTCCTTACCATTCTCTGTTCACCAAGGATTTTTATGATATTTTGCAGGACGACGAGGTGCGGATTGTCGTTGAGACCATGGGCGGCACCGATCCCGCCTACAATTATGTGCGCGCCTGTCTTGAAGCGGGCAAGCACGTTGTCTCCTCCAACAAGGAGCTTGTGGCGACCTACGGGCACGAGCTGCTGCGCGTCGCCGAGGAACAGAACGTCAACTTTTTATTTGAAGCGAGCGTCGGGGGCGGTATCCCGATCATTCGCCCGATCAGCCAGTGCCTCGCCGCCAACGAGATCAACGAGATAGCCGGCATCTTAAACGGAACGACCAACTTCATCCTCACAAAAATGATCGATGAAAAGATGGGCTTTACCGAGGCCCTCGCCCTCGCCCAGCAGCTCGGGTACGCTGAGCGCAACCCCGCCGCCGACGTCGAGGGGCTTGACTCCTGCCGGAAAATCTGTATTCTCGCCTCACTCTGCTTCGGGTACCATGTCTATCCGAAGGATACGCACACCGAAGGCATCACCGGCATTACGCTCGAGGACGTTGAATACGCAAAAAGCTGGGGCGGCGTCATCAAGCTCATCGCCGCCGCTAAACGGCTCGACAACGGGAAGATTTATATCCTCGTCAGCCCCGCCTTTGTGCAGAATCACAGCCAGATAGCCCATGTTGACGATGTGTTCAACGCCATTCTCGTGCGTGGGGACGCCATAGGCGACGTCGTGTTCTACGGACGCGGCGCGGGCAAGCTGCCGACGGCGAGCGCCGTCGTCGCCGACATCATCGACTGCGCCAGGCATACGGACAGAAAGAAGCTTTTCGGCTGGTACGAACCGCTGGAGGACTATGTCGAGGATTATCTTGAGATTCCTGTCTCCCTGTATGTCCGCGCCGAAATCGGCGAGTTCCTGAGCACGCTTGCCGCCGTCGAGGATGTAATCCCCGGCATGACCATTCTAAAGCGCCAAAACGCGCCGGGCAACGAGCTGGCTTTTGTCACCCCACCCGAAAAAGAAGGGCTGCTGCGTGAAAAAATCGCCTCCCTTCCGCTCAATCCGCTGTCGATAATTCGGGTAACCGATTACTAAAGGAGAATACACATGGCACTGATTGTTCAGAAATTCGGCGGCAGCTCCGTCAAGGACGCCGAACGCGTCATGAATGTCGCGCGGATCGTGACGGATACCTACGCCGCGGGCAACGACGTCGTCGTCGTCGTTTCGGCGCAGGGCGACACCACCGACGATCTTATCGCGAAGGGCAGGGAAATCAACCCAAAGCCCTCCGCCCGCGAAATGGACGTTCTGATGACCGCCGGAGAGCAGATTTCCATCGCCATTCTGGCTATGGCTATAGAGAAGCTCGGCTTTCCTGTCGTATCGCTCTTAGGCTGGCAGGCCGGTTTTTCGACCGACTCGACCTACGGAGCAGCCAGAATTAAAAGCATCAAGCCCGACCGGCTGCGCAGCGAGCTGGGTAAGAAAAACATCGTCATCGTCGCGGGCTTTCAGGGGATCAACAAATACGACGACGTCACGACCTTAGGCCGCGGCGGCTCGGACACGAGCGCGGTCGCCATCGCCGCGGCACTCCGCGCCGACCGCTGTCAGATATTCACCGACGTCGAGGGCGTTTTCACCGCCGACCCTCGCAAGATACCGAACGCGAAAAAGCTCGACGAAATCACGTACGACGAAATGCTTGAGCTCGCCACGCTCGGCGCGCAGGTGCTCAACAACCGCTCGGTCGAAATGGCTAAAAAATACGGCATCGAACTGGAGGTTCTCTCCAGCTATAAACGGGTTCCCGGAACCCTTGTCAAGGAGGTCACAAAAATGGAAAAAATGCTTGTCAGAGGCGTCACCAAGGACACCGACGTCGCCCGTATCACGATCATGAATGTTCCCGACGTGCCGGGGATTGCCTTTAAGATATTCTCGCGCCTCGCCGCCAAGAGAATCAATGTCGATATCATTTTACAGTCCGCCGGCAGAGACGGTCACGAGGACATCGCTTTCACCATCAGCCGCTCAGCAAAAGACGCCGCGCTTGAGGCGCTCAGCAACGCCTTTTCCGAGCTTCAGGATTCCACCATACTCACCGCCGATGTCGCGAAGGTGTCCATCGTCGGCGCGGGCATGGAAACCCACCCCGGCACCGCTTCTAAAATGTTCGAGGCGCTCTACGAAATCGACGTCAACATTCAGATGATCTCCACCAGCGAGATCAAGATTTCCGTCCTCATCGACGAAAAAGACGCCGACAGAGCCGTCGCCGCCATCCACAAGGCATTCCTTCCCGAAGAATAAAACCACACTTAACCGGAGGAAACGCTTATGAAAAAGGCTGCCCTCACCCTCTGCGCCGACTACAAGGTCGGCGCGGTTGACAACCGTGTTTTCGGCTCCTTCGTCGAGCACCTCGGGCGCGCCGTCTACGGCGGCATCTATGAGCCCGACCACCCGACAGCCGACAAAAACGGCTTTCGCAAAGACGTGCTCGAGCTGATAAAACAGCTCGGCGTCTCCATCGTGCGCTATCCCGGCGGCAACTTCGTCTCCGGCTACAACTGGGAGGACGGGATAGGACCCGTTAAAAACCGCCCGAAGCGCATGGAGCTGGCGTGGGAATCGCTCGAAACCAACGAGTTCGGCACCGATGAGTTTCTGATGTGGTGCAAGATTGCCGGAATTGAGCCGCTCATGGCGGTCAATCTCGGCACGCGCGGTCCCGATGAGGCGC
>CAYYFY010000328.1:0-2880 GCA_964471035.1 uncultured Eubacteriales bacterium | reverse complement strand
TTATCTCTCCGAATTGCCGTTTTTCTGTAACGCAAGACGGGATTAAAATCGTCAATATGTTTGACTTTCTTCTGAGAACCGATTATTTTTTCTTGTAATATTCCGCTTTTGTGGTAGAATAAACGCGGAGATGATGCTATGCTTCTGAATATCAGGGATCAAAAGGATTGCGCCTTTGATATGCTCGCCCTCGGCGAGGTCATGCTGCGCCTTGACCCGGGTGATGTCCGCATTAAAACCGCCCGTGAATTCAAGGTCTGGGAGGGCGGCGGCGAGTATAACGTCGCCCGGGGCTTACGCCGCTGTTTCTGCATGAGAACCGGCGTGCTGACCGCCTTTGCCGACAACGAGGTCGGGCGATTAATCGAGGATTTCATTTTACAGGGCGGCGTCGATACAGAACTTATCAAGTGGATGCCCTACGACGGCATCGGACGGGACGTCCGCAACGGCCTGAACTTCACCGAGCGCGGCTTCGGGTTTCGCGGAGCGGTCGGCGTCTCCGACCGCGGCAACACCGCCGCCTCTAAGCTGACGCCGGAAGACTTTGATTTCGACTATATTTTCGGCACTCTCGGCGTACGGTGGCTCCATACCGGCGGCATATTCGCCGCGCTGTCGGAAAGCACCGCCGAAACAGTCATCGCCGCGGTTAAGGCAGCTAAAAAACATGGTACGATTGTTTCCTACGACCTTAATTACCGCCCCTCTCTCTGGAAGAGCATCGGCGGTCTTGAGAAAGCTCAAGAGGTAAACAAAGCTATCGCGCCGTATATTGACGTCATGATCGGCAACGAGGAGGATTTCACCGCCGCCTTAGGCTTTGAGGTCGAGGGCAACGACGAAAACCTCAAGGAGCTGAACCTTGACGGCTATGTTAAAATGCTCGGTAAGGTCACCAAAGCATATCCGAATTTTAAAGTCATTGCCACGACCCTGCGTACCGTCAAAAGCGCCACGGTCAACGACTGGAGCGCGATTTGCTACGCCGACGGCAAGGTTTACAACGGTTTATCTCTGCGAAGTCTTGAAATTTACGACCGCGTCGGCGGCGGCGACTCGTTCGCCTCCGGCCTGATTTACGGGCTGATGACGACCGGCAACCCGCAAAAATCGGTCGATTACGGCGTCGCCCACGGAGCGCTGGCGATGACTACCCCGGGCGACACCTCGATGGCAAGTAAAAAAGAAGTCGAGGCAATTATAAGGGGCGCGTCCGCCCGTGTTATTAGATAACGGAAAGTAGGTCTCCCATATGGATAAAGAACAAATCTTAACAAAAATACAGGACTGCGGTATCGTCGCGGTCGTACGCGCTGACACGCCCGACAAAGCCGAGCGCATCACCGCCGCCTGCATTGAGGGAGGCGTAGCCGCGATTGAACTGACCTTTACCGTACCGCATGCGGACAAGGTCATCGAGGCGCTCGCCAAAAAATATACGCCCGATCAGATACTCCTCGGCGCGGGCACGGTCATGGACGCCCCGACCGCGCGCATCGCCATGCTCGCCGGAGCCAACTACATCGTCAGCCCCTATTTTGATCCGGAAACGGTTAAAATGTGCAACCGGTATCGCGTCGCGGTCATGCCGGGCGTCATGTCCATAAGGGAAGCCGTCCTCGCCATGGAGGCGGGCGCGGACATCTTAAAGATTTTCCCCGGCGAAGCTTTCGGCCCGAAAATCATCAAAGCGATAAAAGGGCCTATCCCCTACGCCAAAATGATGCCGACCGGCGGCGTGGACTTAAACAACGTCGGCGAGTGGATCAAGGCCGGAGCCGTCGCCGTCGGCGCGGGCGGCGCTCTGACGGGCGGCGCCGAGACCGGCGATTATCAGAAAATTACAGAAAAGGCAAAACAATTCGTCCAAAAAATCAGAGAAGCCAGAAATATTTAAAAAAACCTCTTGCAAAAATCAATAACATTTATTATAATAGTGCCTGCTTGTATGACAAGTCGTCTCCCGACTCGTCATACAAGCAGGCATATTATCAATGACTCTGAGCGCCAAAATGCTTTGATTTTGGCGGGTTTAGAAAAACCGCTGTTTTTCTAAACCTAAACCGATTCGCAAATCGGTTTATTCAGTAGGCATTATAATACTCCTTTGCGCGAAGAACCGCAAAGAGCTTGTAAAGCTGTAAAACAGATTGGGGCGCAGCCGCTTTGAAAAAGGTATTGCTTATCGGCGATTCTATCAGAATGAGCTATAACGCGCGCGTTGCCGAGCTTCTCGCGGACAGGGCTGTCGTGTGGGGTCCCGAGGACAACTGCCGCTTCGCGAAATATACGCAATGGTGCATCGGGGAATGGATGAATAATCCGGCAATTAGTACTCCCGACATCATTCACTGGAACAACGGCATCTGGGACACCTTTAAGGCGGGCGGCGTTGAACCCTTTGTCGAGCTCGACGACTATCTGCGTACCATGGAGTGCGTTTACAACGAGATGAGCAAGAGCGGCGCTCAGATTATCTTTGCGACAACAACACCCGTCAAAGACGGTTTCGAGGCGGATAACAACGACCGGATTGACAAGTATAACGCGGCGGTCCGCGCGCTGATGGAAAGCAAAAACATCCCCGTAAACGACCTTAACGCCGTTATCAGACCGCGTCTTAATGAAAACTTAAGCGACGACCTCCTCCACTTAAGCGCCGACGGCGTAGAAGCCGCTTCTCAAGCGGTAGCCGCGTTCATAAGCAAGTACCTGTAACCATAAATGCATAATTTCGGGTGTTGCCCCGATTATAATGGGTGAGGGCGAAACCCTCCCGAAATTATTCATTATTCATTCTTCATTCTTCATTCAATATGCTGGTGTGGCTCAATGGCAGAGCAGCTCATTCGTAATGAGCAGGTTGTCAGTTCGATT
>CAYYFY010000327.1:0-2885 GCA_964471035.1 uncultured Eubacteriales bacterium | reverse complement strand
TTCCGCAGAACACTTCACGTGCGAAGCACACTTCACGTTCCGCAGAACACTTCACTTTAAAATGGGTGAGGGCAACGCCCTCCCGATTACACGCCCGAATAGGCGGAGAATCCTCCGTCCACCGGTACGATAACGCCGGTGACAAAGCGCGAATAGCTTTCGTCCGAGAGGAATAAAAGTGTTCCCGTCAGGTCCTCGGGTACGCCGAAGCGTCCGAGCGGCGTATGGCCGAGAATCTTTTCGGAACGGGGGGTCAGCGAGCCGTCCTCTTTATAGAGGAGGGCTTTGTTCTGGTTGGTCGAGAAGAAGCCGGGGGCGATGGCGTTGACGCGGATGCCGACGTCCGAGAAGTGGACGGCCATAAACTGCGTGAAGTTTGATACGGCGGCTTTGGCGGCCGAATAGGCGGGGATGCGCGTCAGCGGCTTATAGGAGTTCATCGATGAGATGTTGATGATGGACGCGTGGTCCTTGCCGACCATGTCTTTAGCAAACGTCTGCGTGACGAGCAAGGTGCCTAAAAAATTGAGGTTGAACACAAACTCAATGCCCTTGGGGTCGAGGTCGAAGAAGGTCTTGATGCCCTCTGCCTTGTCGGAAATGTCGCACAGCTCGAGCTTATCCTTGGTGGTCGTGCCCGACGGGTGGTTTCCGCCCGCGCCGTTTATCAGCAGGTCGCAGGTGCCCAGAGTGCCGTTGACGGCTTTTCTCGCCTCGGCAAGGCTCTCGGTGTTTAAGACGTCGCACGCGACGGCAATCGCTCTGCCGCCGGCGGCGTTGATTTCGTCGGCGACGCTTTGTGCCGCTTCCTTTTTAAGATCAAGCACGGCGACGCTCATACCCGCCGCGGCGAGGTCCCTTGAAAAACCGCTGCAAAGCACGCCGCCGCCTCCCGTGACTATAGCGACCCTGCCCTTTAATGTCGGATGCGTATACATTATGTTTCCTCCTTGAAATTTAAAATATTCCGCACCTTTGTGCGTTTTCCTTCTTGCTATACGGCAGTATAGCTGCGTCGAAGAAACACCCAAAATTACGAAATCTTTTATATTTCAGGTGCTTCGCAGTTTTGAAAGAGCGAATTTTTGTCATAACAAGGCGAAGAGCCGCAGAATTTTCAACGCAGTTATGGCGAAAAAGCGCCTTTTAAAACCGTATTGGGTTCGACTCTCCTCGCCTTAAATACAGTCTGCCTCGCGCAGGCAGTCCCAGAGGGCGCCTGCCGCGGCGTTGAACGCGTCACGGTTGGTGGGGTAGGTGAAGTCGTCTTTCAGCTTATCGGCCTGTCCGCCTGCGGTCTCGAGAGCGGAAAGCCCCTTGAACACCTTCAGGTGCGGCTCCAAGGTGAGAAAACGCTCGCCGTCCTTCTTATTGAAACGGCGCAGCAGCTCGACTATCTGTCCGTCGCCCTTGCCCGCGGGGCGCACGTGCCCGCCCTCATAGAGGCAGTCCTTGATGTGCATATAGTCTATGTATTTCTCAAGCAGCTCATAGGCGGGCAAAATGTCCACTTCGGACTGAATGAAGTTGGCGGGATCAAAGATGCCTAACAGCTTGCCATTAAAGGTCGAGAGCAAATCGAAGCATTCCTTTTCGTTCTCGCCGTATATTTCCTTTTCGTTTTCATGGCAGCACCAGACGCCGTTTTTCAGAGAATAGGACGCCATTGTATCGATGCGCTCGAAAACCTCGTCGCGGTACTCCTCCTTGCTTTCGTCGTCGGTGAAGAAAAAGCTGAACATACGGATACGCTTGGTGCCGAGGATATTCGCGACCTCGACGCAGTTTTTGAACTCCTCGAAATGCTCCTCGAAATCATCGGTGATCTCGATTTTCCCGAATCGCGAGCCGATAGCCGAAACGCCGATACCGGCGTCGTCAAGGATTTTTTTCAGCTCTTTGGCTTGCGCCGCGGTGTACTCGGAAATGTTGCCCTCATCGAGTCCGCGCGGCTCGATATGCGTGAGATTGTTGCCCTTAAGCGCGTCAATCTGACTGAGAATGCCGCCGCCCGCCTCGTCGGCAAAGGCGGAAAGAAGAAATTTCGCCATGTTAAATCTCCTGTCTTAAGAAAATTTCCTTGTTGTCGCGTATATATTTTGCCGCAGCCGCAACAAAGGCGGCGCGGTCAAATTCCTCGTTGAACGCTATGTTAAGACTTTCTTTGAGCGCCGGATCGACGGAAACGGTTTCGTCCTCGTCGTCGCACATCGGCAGCATTTGCTCTGAAAGCGCGGCGGTGCTAAAAAGCCCGATAGCGCGCAGCGCCTCTGGGGCGAGCGTAATCAGCGGACGCCCGTTGGCTTTGAAAAATTCGGAAAGCCCTTTTTTTGTGTCCTCACCGAAATACTCTAGCGTGTAGACATACTGCTTTTCGGGAGGCAGCAGCAGAAACGCCGGAGTCATGTCGGTTTGCGGTTCTAACGGTATCTGTATATTCATCGCCACACCCGAGAGCAGGCGTTCATCGTCGGTGTTCTGAAATATTTCTTCGGTGAGCGTTGCGAAATCTCGCCGCAATTCTTTATCGCGCTTAAAAAGCGCCTCCTCGCGTTCGACGCGCGCACGCCTCGCCTTTGAGGACTTAAGGGCTTTATACCACACAAACGCCGTCACTAAGACAAGTATGCCGAGAACCGGCCAGTAATACCACTGCAAGCGTTCAGTCCTCCTTTGTAAGTCCTCTGTAAATATCGCTTTTTTTAATGCCGGTTTCGGCGGCGGCTGTCTTGGCGGCCTCGTTGAGCGGGATGCCGCCGGCAAGCAGTTCTCTAGCGAGAACCAGCGCGTCGGACAGGGTGGGGGATTGTTTATCCTGTTCGGGTTTTCCCGCCAGTATCAGCACATATTCGCCGCGCGGTTTTTCGGTTTTATATTTTTCCGAG
>CAYYFY010000326.1:0-2887 GCA_964471035.1 uncultured Eubacteriales bacterium | reverse complement strand
CAAACAACTTTTCGCCGTAAGCGGATTTTTCGCTGTTCCAGCGTGTACAGATCACATCGCCCGAAGAGGCGTCATATCGCGCGGCTGTCGTCTTTAAATTCCACGGAAAATCCAGAAGACTTAACGAGCCGGGATCATAGAGTGTATAGCCGTCACTTTTCAGCGCCTCACCCTGAACGCCGTACCAGCGGATGAGCTCAAGATATTTGGCGTCGCCGCTTGCTTTACTTCCAGAAACAAGGTGATCCTGCCGTTTTCCGGACAGCTTTACGGCGACAGGGACCTCGAGCCGACCGTCCCCGTCGATGTCGCGCGTGTTTAGGAAGACGGCGCGGAAGGTGTCAAGCGACGGGTTTTTCAGAACGCGCGTCAGCTTCTTATCTTTTACCGACCACACAAGCACTTCTGTAAACAAACCGGAATCGCTCTTCATCACGTCTAAGAACAGTCGTGTCGAGTCGATGTCCTGTGTGGTCACGACGTCTGTTCTGGCGGCGAAAACGCTTGTGATATTCGGGTCTAAAAGAACCTCGGAAAGCTGTGAGACGGAATTGTTTTTCAAAAAACCAAAAACACGCATGAAGGTCTGCGGAACATCAGCCGTATTGTCGATATACAAAACGGCAAGCTCTCTGTAGCCGTCCATATCAAAATCGATGAGCTGCTTGTAGGTGAAATATTCGCTGGCGCGCGCCGTAAAGGCAAATACGCCGTTTTCATCCTTGGAATAATCAAGAACGGTCAGAATATGCGCGGTTTTGTTATCGAACAGCGACCATGAAAGAATGATTTCCGACTTTCCGTCAAGGTTGATATCGACAAATTCGACCTCGTAGACCGCGCTGCCGGAACCTTTAAGATCGGCGACGCTGTGCCAATCATCTGAGCTTTTTTCTAAAATATTGACGCGTACGGACGCATCCGCGGAGGAACCGACATAAAACACAAACGCCTCTTTGCTGCCGTCGGCATCGACGTCATACGTGACAAACGAAGAGGTGTACGCCCCGCGAGCCGGTGATTTTAGCTGCACATTCTTCCCGACGCTCTTCTCAAACGCCTCCTGGAGCGCCTGCTGCTCCCCCTCCAGTCCCGGCGGGAGGACGACCTTATTCATAAAATAGCCGGAGGACAGCGAGCAGCCGCAAAGGGAGAGGCATAGAGCAAGCGCCAAGGATGAAAGCAGCGCGCGTTTGATTTTCATAATGACTCCCCCCTTCTTTAGATATTAGATTTTAGATGTTAGATGTTAGATTTAAAGGAACCTGCGGTTGGTTATTTTAAAAGGGAAATGAATCTTTAATGAAATTTATTTCTCGATTTTACAGGTATATGTCCCGTATGCCCAGCAGGTGGTATTGCTCGTATACACATGCACATCGCAGGTATATTCGCCCGGATTGAGGATTTCGGACTCTAAAACAATTTCGGCAAAGATGTCCTCGTCTTTTAATAGCGAGATGGTTTCGGCAGGTCCGACAATCGTCACCTCTGAATTCAAGCCGTCTAAAACGGTGACTTCATCGGCGTTGACTGTTTTAGGAAGCTTGATGTTTTTGAGCGGTACGGTAAACGCGCGTTGTTCCATGCCGGTCATATCGACCGTGATGTCGAACAAGGCTTCTTTTCCGGTATAGACGATGTCCGTCAGATTGGCGGTCGGGAAGGTAAATGTATTTTTAGATACGGACAGCTGCTCAAAATCGATGGTGCCGACAACGGCGGATTTCATTGTCTTGAACTCCTCAACGGAAACGTCAAAGTATCCGTTAGCAGGTGTAATACCATATTTTATCGGGTGCTCCAGATAGTAATTGGTCGCGTTTTTGAACGTGACAGAGGTCGTCAGCTTCTTGTTGCCGACGACGGGAACCGTCATGGAAAGGTCGCCGTTGTAGTTCATGCTGAGGTATTTGAAGGATTCCTTACCCTCCGCGTCAAGAATTAAAACCTCGGCATCAAGCGTCGTCGCCGTCTGCAGCGTCGCCGTGACCGCGGCGCGCGCGACAATCGAATCGACCTTGCTGAGCTCCGTCGCCGGACCCGTCACGGTGACGGTACTTACCGAGAGCAGCGGCGTACCGATTTTAAACCCCTCGCTTGTCATGGCGAAATCGCCGGAGGCGACGATGTCAGGATCTATGGAGAATTCCTTGGTCTTTTCGACGTCAAAATAAACATCGACCGTCTTTTTGGAAAGCGAAACGATTTTAAACTCGCCGCTGTCGGTGGCTGTCGCCTTAAGATCGAGCGTATTGATGCCCGCGGAAGTCACCGATTCGGTAAGCGCCGTCACGACAATATCGTCGGCGGTGAGCGCCGTCGGCGAAACGAGGTACTTTTTGCCAATGACCGTCACGTCTACGGTAAAATCGGTATCGCCGAAGGCCGTCAGCCCCAGCTGCGCGGGGACGCTGTTTTTTCTGTCAAAGGTCACCTTGACATTTTTAACTACGCGCTCTGTTTCCGGACTGACGTTCAAGGCGACCGCAATCCAGACGACCACGGCGGCAAAAACGGAAAATACCAGAACGAAACGGTCATTGAAAAACAAATTTCCGAGAAAAAACCTCTTCTTTTTCATGATTTTCCCTCCCTTTGACCGCCGAATCGTTTCTTAGCCCGTCCGATAATGCCGGTACCGCCGCCGCTCGCTTCGGAGACGGTGAGATAATCGGATAAAAACTCGCGCAGATCGCCGGTCGAAACGCCGCGGCGCAGTTCTCCCTTGCAGGCAAGAGAAATCATACCGTTTTCCTCGGAGACGACGACGGTAGCCGCGTCGCTCTGCTCGCTGATGCCGAGAGCCGCGCGGTGGCGTGTGCCCAGCTCGCTGTCAAGTGCGTCGTTGTCCGTCAGCGGTAAAATACAGCCCGCCGCGTGCAGC
>CAYYFY010000325.1:0-2922 GCA_964471035.1 uncultured Eubacteriales bacterium | reverse complement strand
GATGGTACGATCGCCGAGGAGAGCTGGTTCGACGACGATGTCACCCCGAAAGTATTCAACGCTGATTTGACGGCCGGAGAGGGTGACATTGTGATTTGGATCAACTCGCCCGGTGGTGACTGTATCGCGGCGAGTCAGATATATGCCATGCTCATGGATTATAAAGGCAAGGTTACCGTAAAAATAGACGGCATCGCGGCTTCGGCGGCAAGCGTTATCGCTATGGCGGGAACCGAGGTGCTGATGGCTCCCACGGCGCTCATGATGGTGCATAACCCGCTGACCGTAGCCATTGGCGACAGCGAGGAAATGCAAAAGGCTTTAGCCATGCTCTCGGAGGTCAAGGAGAGCATCATCAACGCCTATGAAATCAAGACAGGTCAGTCACGGGCGAAGCTCTCGCACCTGATGGACGCCGAAACATGGCTCAGCGCCGGTAAGGCTGTTGAACTCGGCTTTGCGGACGGCATTTTAGAGGATGAAAAAACGCGCGTACAGCCGGAGGAAGCCGCCTATGCTTTCAGCCGCCGCGCCGTCACGAACTCGCTGTTGAACAAGCTGTCAAAAAACGAGCAAAAACAATCCGCGCAGCCGCTTTACGAGCGGTTAAATCTATTAAAATTTTAGGGGGAAAAACACATGAACACCATTCTTGAACTGCGCGAAAAACGCGCGAAGACATGGGACGCGGCGAAAGCGTTCCTCGACACCAAACGGGGCGAAAACGGGCTCATCTCCGCCGAGGACACCGCCGCCTACGAGAAAATGGAAGCGGACGTGGTCGCGCTCGGCAGGGAAATTGACCGGCTCGAACGCCAGCAGACGCTGGACAGGGAGCTGTCGCAGCCCACCAGTGCGCCGATTACCGGTAAACCTAACCCGCAAAACGGGGACGCGAAAACCGGCAGGGCTTCCGACGAGTACAAAAAAGCGTTCTGGAACGTTATGCGCAGCAAAGCGCCTCACTTCGAGATTCAAAACGCTCTACAGGTCGGAACGGACAGCGAGGGCGGCTATCTCGTCCCCGACGAGTTTGAGCATACCCTCATTCAGGTTCTTGAGGAAGAGAATATTTTCAGAAACCTCGCGAAGGTCATTCAGACCTCAAGCGGCGACAGGAAAATCCCCGTCGTAACCTCTAAAGGCACGGCGGCGTGGCTTGACGAGGAAGAAGCGTATACCGAGAGCGACGACGCCTTCGGTCAGACCTCTATCGGCGCGTACAAGCTCGGCACGATGCTCAAGGTATCTGAGGAACTGCTCAACGACTCCGTGTTTAATCTGGAAAGCTACATCGCGACCGAATTCGCGCGCCGTATCGGCGCCAAAGAGGAAGAGGCTTTTTTCAACGGCGACGGCGACAGCAAGCCTACGGGTATCTTCGCGGCGACCGGTGGTGCGCAGCTCGGCGTAACCGCGGCGGGTTCGGCGGCGATTACGGTTGACGAGCTTATCGACCTGTTCTACTCGCTCAAAGCGCCGTACCGCAAAAAAGCGGTGTTCGTTATGAACGACTCGACGGTCAAGAGCATCATGAAGCTGAAAAACGGACAGGGCGACTATCTGTGGCACCCGTCGCTGACCGCCGGTGTTCCGGACACTATCTTAAATCGTCCCGTGTATACCTCGTCTTATGTGCCTGCCATCGCGGCGGGCGCGAAAACCATCGCCTTCGGTGACTTCGGGTATTATTGGGTCGCCGACCGGCAGGGTCGTTCCTTCAAACGCCTCAACGAGCTGTTCGCCGCCACGGGTCAGGTCGGGTTTATGGCTTCCCAGCGCGTGGACGGCAAGCTGATTCTGCCGGAATCTATTAAGGTCCTCCGGCAGAAAGCGTAAGGAGGAACCCGTATGAGCTACAACACGAAAAACTACACCGAACAGGGCGGAGAAAAAACAGTAATCGGCGGCGCTCTCGAAATCAAAGATGGCGCCGTCGTAACCGGACTTCCGACCGCGGCCAATCAGGCGGCAAGCACGGCGACGCAGCTCTCCGGGCTGGTGACAGACTTCAACGCGCTTTTAACCAAGCTGAAGGCGGCGGGCTTAATGGCGTCAGACTGATAAAAGGAAAGGCGGCGGTGTATGGAACTGCTTGAAAAGGTCAAAGCGAACCTGATACTGACCCACGGCGAGGACGACGCGCTTCTGCGGGGATATGTCGCCGCCTGCGTATCCTTCGCGGAGAGCTATCAGAAGAAAGGCAAGGACTACTACGCGATAAATCAAATGAGCCCGTTAACGGAGCAGGCCGTCATTATGCTGGCGTCCCATCTGTATGAAAGCCGCGACGGCGGCACGGGCGGTTTCTTCGGGGACAACGTGCAGGCGGCGCAGCAAATCATGGATACCGTCAGATATATGCTCGTACTCGAGAAGGACTGGCAGGTGTGACGATGAGCTTCGGGAAAATGAACACCTTTATCGAAATCCTATCCGTTTCGCCCGAAAAAGACGGCGAAGGGTTTTCCGTCATGAAGGAGACCGTCATAGCCCGTGCGCGCGCCTATAGGGAACAGCGTCACGGAAACGAATCGTGGAAGAACCGCGCGGCATTCTCAACCGCCACGGCGCTGTTCCGGTTTCGCAGAATACCGGACATCGAGATTACCAATCGGCATATCATCCTGTGCCCCGACGGGCGGTACGAAATACGGTCAAGCGAGGATGTCCGCGGGCGCGGGATGTATATTGAGGTTCTGTGCGAGAAGGTGGAAACGGGTGGCTAAGGCGAGTATCAAAATGCCGGATGAATTTTTACAAAAAATCTCCCGACTGGAAAAAAAGACGGACGAGATTGTCCCGAAGGTTTTAGAGGAGGGCGCGAAGGTCGTCAGCCGCAAGACGAAGGCTAACCTCCTTTGCGTTATCGGAAGAAACATAAAGGCGCCGTCGCGTTCCACCGGCGCGCTGGCGGACGCT
>CAYYFY010000324.1:0-2925 GCA_964471035.1 uncultured Eubacteriales bacterium | reverse complement strand
CCTCCGGATTACTGTAGGCGACATTACGGAAGATGGTGTCACGGAACATCAGCGGCTCCTGCTGGACATAACCGATTTTACCGCGGTAGGACTTTAAGTCAATATCCTTAATATTGATGCCATCGACGAGGATGTCGCCCTCGTACTGGTCGTAAAAGCGCATGAGCAGGTTGACGAGCGTGCTCTTGCCCGAGCCGGTCGTGCCGACGATACCGACGATGTCCCCCGGCTCGATAACTACACTGATGTTGCTCAGCGTCTTTTTGGTCTTGTCGAACGAAAAGTTGACGTTCTTAAACTCGATCTTACCCTTCATGCGCTTGATCTCGTTGCCCTTGCCGAAGTCCTGCTCCGGCTCGGCGTCGATGATGTCGAGAATGCGTTCGGCGCTGGTCAGCGCGCTCTGGTAGGAGTCGTTGAGGCTGGCGAAGAAGTTTACCGGACCGTAAAACATACCGGCATAGGAGATGAACGACACGAGCAAACCCAAAGAGATGGCGTTGCCGTCCCCGACGGCTATCCCGTCCATGACCCATTTGCCGCCGAGTCCCCAGATGAACAGCGAGCCGCAGGTGACGAGAAAACCGACGACGTGCGGGAATATGTTGGAAATGATTGAGGCGCGCGTGTCCTCCTTGAGCCATTCCTCGTTGTAGTCGTTGAATTTCTGGATGGCGCGATCCTCGCTCGTAAAGGACTTGATGACCCTTACCCCCGGGAGTGTGTCGGACAGCACGGAGCTGACAGACGACCAGCGCCGCCAGATACGACGGTAGATCGGGGAGATTTTTTTACCGAAGAACTGCGCGCCGATGACGACAATCGGCACGGGAACGAGCGAGAGCAGCGTCAGCTTCCAGTCCAAAGCGAACATGATGACGATGATGCCGATCATCAGAAACAGCTGCACAATCGCCTCCTGCGAAATACGCAGCATGAACGACTGCAAGGTGTTGGTGTCGCCGCTGACTCTGGCGAACACCGAGCCGGTGCTCGTCTTGTCGTAGAAGCTCATCGGCAGGTACTGGGCTTTGGCGTAGATGTCGTTGCGCAGGCGCGTGACTGTCCTGTCCCCCGCGACGCGCATCAGATGCCCGCGCCATGTGCCGATGACGTACTGAACGACATAAATACCGAACAGCGTCCCGACGGCCATGGCGAGCTTTTTATAATCGAGATTTTTAATGATGTCGTCAACGAGGAGCTTGGTGATATACGGCGGGGCGAGCGCCATGGTCGTGGTGACTATCGAGAGCGCGAGGCAGAAGAGCAGGCGTTTCTTCTCGGGGGCTATGTAGGCATAGAGCTTTTTGACGAGCTTGCCCTTACTAGCGCAGTTGATGCACTGCGCGCCCGGACGCGACAGCGACCGCCCGCATTTCGGGCAGAACGAGCGCATCTTCTCAAACGTCGCTTCGACGGCCTCCATCTCTTTTTTCGCGGACGCGCCCTTGGCGACCTCCTCCAAAAAGACGGCGGCGGCGTCCGCCAAAGCGGCGACCGAATAGGTAAAGCGGAACAGGCTTATCTTCCTGTCGCTAAGCTCCACACGAAACTGCGCGTTGCCGTACATCCTCTTGACCTTGGCTTCCCTGACATCCGCTATCTCAAACACCAGCTCCCCGTCGGGGTGGGACTCGTCAAAAGCGAAAACGCGCCGCTCGGTAACGACCATCGCCGAAAGACCGTACCGGCCTTTCAGATTGAGGTCACCGATCAGCGCGAACAAAGGCGTCTCGTCTTTTTTGAGAAGCTTCTGTGTTCGTTCTCGGATGTCGTCGGGTATTTTGCTGTTTGTCGTCGGTATATCCAACGCAAACACTCCCTTTGCAGTAGAAATATATAAGAGTTATAGCAAAAAAAGACAAAAAATTCAAGCGTTTTGGGGAAATAAAAACATTTCGGATCATCGGATAAGTTTCATAGAAATAAAAGAACAATTTTGTGTATTTTTACAGCTTTTCCATATGCTTTTAAGCCAATCGGACACAATACAATTTGATAAGTGCCATTATCTAATATAGGGTGTATTTGTTGTATATGAAAGTATTAACAGGGCAATCCCTTTTTAGATTGCCCTGTTATAATTTTTGACTACTTAAGAGCCTTAAAAAATTATTTAATACTGAAACTTGTTAATGCATTAGTTGAATTTACTCGCCATGTGCCATTATACCAACCATAAGCCGGACCGCCAGCCTTAGTTAACTTACCCCAATTTTCGTTCTTATCATATAGATAAGAAACGGTAATTGTATAGCTCGTTGATTGATTCAATGTTAATTTACTTGAAATAATCAATCCTTTTCCTGATATCCATTTGTAATAAGTTTGACCTGTTGTATGATTGTATACTTTCAAAGACATTTTAGGGGCGGGACAATTAAGTGGACAATCAGCATTTTTAGTCGTTCCTCCCTCTCCATAAAAAACGATGTATGGGCTTCCACTAGCCGCTGTAGTTACTTTAATTGTTTTAGTATCACCAAGACATTTATAATCCTTTGTAACTACCGCTGACACAGTGGTCATGCACCAAATCACGAGTGTGACAAATGCCAACATGAAACACATAATTTTTTTTACAACGCTGAAGCTTCTCGTGTTTATTATTGTATTCATTGTGAATCCCCCTTATTTTTATTTAATCTTGAAATAGGAGCTCTTTCTTCTTTTTTATACTATATGTCAGTGAATATAATTCTGACCGATGTAGTATCGAAGTAGGTTGGCTTTCATCACTTCTTTCATAAGTTTTTTAATTCACGATACTTGTACCACTATATTGACCACTCCTTTCATTGTCAATTACTTAATTGACAGAATACACGTATCGCCAATCAACAAAATACAAAAATCATAAATTGTTCTTTCATATTTAACTGAACTAAATCCTTCTTGAAATCTTTGAATAATTTTAGTATC
>CAYYFY010000323.1:0-2934 GCA_964471035.1 uncultured Eubacteriales bacterium | reverse complement strand
ACCACGACACAGAACCATATGTGGAACACGGTCGTCATCAACGGGAAGAACTACTATGTGGACGTGACGTGGGACGATCCGACGGCAAACAGCGGCGCGGCGCTGTCCCATACCTATTTTAACGTGACCGGCGAGGCGCTCAAAAAAACGCATATGGACATCAGTCCGCCTGTTTCCTGTACGGCGACGGCAGACAATTACTTCGTCAGAAAGGGACTGTACTTTACCCAAACCGGATCCGTATTCGATGAGCGCGTGACCGATGCCTTTATAAAAGGAGCGGCAGACGGGGAGAAGTACCTTGAGCTCCGCTTTTCCAATATAACTGTTTACAGGCAAGGCGTCAACGCGTTGATTGAGGACGGGGGGCTGCGCCGCGCTTTTGAACGGAGCGGGCTTATTCACAGCGGCGGCGGGTATACCGTGCATTATACGGAGGACACGAATAACTGTATACTGTCTATCGCGCTGAAATCCGATTGAAGGGAAAGGGAACATACTTATGGATAAAGAACGGATTGAGAATGCCGTGCGCGAGATACTGTCCGCCATCGGCGAGAATCCCGACAGAGAGGGCCTCGTTGAGACGCCGCGCCGCGTGGCGCAGATGTACGAGGAGATTTTTTCGGGGCTGGCTGAGAATCCGAAGGAGCATCTTAAGCTCTTTATCGAAGAGGGCAACGAGGAAATGGTCGTCGTCCGCGATATTCCGCTGTACGCGATGTGCGAGCATCATCTGCTCCCGTTTGTCGGTAAAGCGCATATCGCCTATATTCCCTTTGAGGGGCGGATCATCGGGCTTTCAAAGCTGGCGCGGATCGTCGGTACTTTCGCCAAGCGCCCTCAGCTGCAGGAACGGCTGACCGGTCAGGTGGCGGATTTTCTGTATAGGGAGCTTAGCGCGCAGGGGGTTGCCGTCGTCATCGAAGCCGAGCACCTCTGCATGACCATGCGCGGGGCGCGCGCCGCGGGCAGCGTCACGCGGACATCCTCGCTGCGCGGCATCATGCGCAGCAACGCCAAGACCAGAGCGGAGGCTATATCCCTTCTGACGGGGAAAAGCCAATGAGCGACAAGGTGTTTGCGGGCAGCGGCTTTTCGTTTCCTTTGGGGAAGCGTACATATATCATGGGTATCTTGAATATCACACCCGACTCTTTTTCTGACGGCGGCGCGTATTTTGACGTACACGGCGCCGTACGCCGCGCCAAAGAAATCGAACAGGAGGGCGCGGACATTCTCGACGTCGGCGCCTGCTCGACGGCGCCGAACAGAGAGCAGGCTGACGACGAAACGGAGCTATCCCGCCTGCGGGAATTTCTAAGACCGGTTATCGGCGCGGTCGGGATACCTGTAAGCATCGACACATACCGTCCCGCCGCGGCGCGCTGCGCGCTCGAAGCGGGCGCGAAGATCATCAACGACGAGAGAGGCTGCTTTTCTAATGAGATGGCGGCGCTGTGCAAAGAGTACAACGCCGGTTGGATTTATATGCACACCGGCGGTGGCAGCGCCGATAAAACGGTCGGCTACGAACAGGGCGCCAGTAGGGCGGTGCGGCAGTCGTTTGACGGTTTTCTCGCTCAGGCTGATGTATACGGTATACCGCGCGAGCGCCTCTGTCTGGATATGGGAATAGGTTTCGGCAAGACGATGGAGGAAAATATCGAGCTGATACAATCGGTCAATAAACTAAAAATTCCCGACGCCGCGCTGCTTATAGGGCTGTCGCGCAAGCGGGTCATCGGGTTTTTGAGCGGAGAGACTTCCTTTTCGGACAGGGACTACGCCACAGCCGCCGCGAACACGGCGGCAATACAGGGCGGCGCGGATATTCTGCGCGTCCACAACGTAAGAGCCGCCGTCTCCGCCGCGAAAACGGCGGACGGGCTGTTAAGGGTGACAAGATTCGAACCCGATACGGGTTCAAATCCCGTCACCCCAGGGGAATAGAATATGGATAAGATATTTATTGAAAATCTGGAGCTTTACGCGTACCATGGCGTCAATCCCGAGGAAAAGGAGAATGGACAGCGGTTTTTCCTCGATATCACAGCCGCCGCCGATTTGCGCGAGGCAGGGCTGTCCGACGACCTTTCGGATACGGTAAGCTACGCCAAAATCATCAAAACCGCCGCAACGGTTTTCTGCGCGGAAAAAAACGATCTGATCGAGCGGGCGGCACAGCGCGTCGCCGACGCGCTGCTGTCCGAATACGGCAGACTGTCCGCCGTGAAAATCGCGGTCAAAAAGCCCGACGCGCCGATCACCGCGACATTCGAAACGGTCGGGGTCACAATTAAGAGGGATAAAAAATGAAAGCAATATTAGGACTCGGCTCCAATATCGGAGAGAAACAAAAAAATATCAAACACGCGCTGTCATCATTGAATCTGGTGCCGGGGACGCGTGTAGAGCGCGTCTCTTCCTTTTACGCGACAAACCCCGTCGGCTTTTTACAGCAGGACGATTTTATCAACGCCTGCGCTGAGATTGAGACAAGCCTTTCACCCGGCGCGCTGCTCGGCGTCTGCCTCGGCATTGAGGCGGCGATGGGGCGGGAACGCTCATTTAAAAACAGTCCGCGCGTCATCGATGTGGATATTCTGATTATACAGGGCTATTCCTGCTGCACCGACGAACTGATTGTGCCGCACCTGCGTATGTTTGAGCGGGCGTTCGTTCTTGTCCCGCTAATGGAGCTGTACCCCGACGGCAACGCTCTGGGCGTGCCGTTTGATTTCTCCGGAATCGATAAAAACGATACGGTTGTCCGGTTGTAAAATCGATACGCCCTGAACGCAACGGATTCGGGTACATAGCTCAATTGTACATAAAAACCGATACGCCCGAATCCGTGGAACAAACCTCGAAAAATGTTTAAAAAAGGTGTTGACAAGCAGGCGAGTATTTGATAAGATACGAGGGCGCCCA
>CAYYFY010000322.1:0-2935 GCA_964471035.1 uncultured Eubacteriales bacterium | reverse complement strand
CGGTTGAAAGGTTGCCGTCTATGTTAAGGTCTCCGAAAAGGGTCAGCCCTTCGATGGGCGCTTCCGTATATTCGCCGTCGGCGGTCCAGCGCATGACCCCTGTGACGAGGGAGGCGAGCGGCCGGTTATCCTCGTCTAAAATGTCGCCGACGGGAACGCCTTCTGCGTTCAGCTCCCTGAAAATCAATCCCTGTCCCCAGAACTCGAGCGTCCCCGGCGAGCCGCTGTAGACTTCGTAGAAATCCTCAACGGTGACTTGCGTCTTTGTGTTCTTTGCCAGAAATTTGCCGCGGAGCGTGGCGTTTTCGGCGACCAGCTCGCCGGTGTCCAGGTCGAAATATGACTTGTCGTCTTGGCTTGTTATCCGTCCGGCTTTGATGAGATTCGCGCTGAGCGTTCCGGTCGTGATGAAATCCGCGACGATGGCGCCGTTCATGGTGATCGCCGTGGTATACGGACCGTTCACGCCGGTCGAGGAATATCCTAAACCGCTTAAGTTCCATCGCCACACCTTTGAGGCGGTCATTTCGTCCTCGGTATCCATGATGAGAATCTCGCCCTGCTTCTTGACGACATACCCGCCCAGCGCTTCATTCATCAACGCCGTCGCGGCATCGATTTTCGTTTCCAGCACACTTTTCGTCCTCTCTGTTTCGGCGACAGCGCTGTCAATACGGGCGGAAATACTTTGCCCGAGCGTGGGCGCCGCGGAACCGATGACGACCTTGTCGTACTTCTCCGTCAGCGCGTTGTATTCGTAGGAAACCACCCGCGCGTATATATCGACGCCGTAGCCCTCATGCTTTACCTTGACGGTATCGCCGAGGTAGACCGTTTCCAGCACCGCCAGCGACTTATATTCCTCGGTGTCCTGAAGAGGAATGAACTCCACCGTCGCTGTTATCTTTGGCAAATCACAGCCGGCAAGGAACTCAAACCAGCATATGAGTTCCAGCGCGGCTTTGCACTGCGATTCGGTGCGGGTCTCCGTCACTTTCACGTCGGGATAGTGGATATGCTTTATCTTCGGGTGCGCGTAGTTTGAGAGCAGCGGGCTGTCCATGTACCTCCCATCAATTTGCAGAACGCTGTCGTCCGCTTTGACGCCGGTCGGCATGATACGGGTAACCACATCGGAAACGTCCGTTTTCACATTCAGACCGGTCAGATTCTTGCCATAACGGATTTCAACCCCGCGGTCACAGCCGAGCGGCGAAAGCAGCTTTATCTCAAAATTGTTCCTCTCGATTTCTCCCTCCCACAGCTTGACGACGGACTCGTCCCCGTCGAGCAGGGCGGCTACCGGGTTAACCATCACAAAGGACGTTGAAGCTGTGCCGGATATCGAGGAGGTGCCTGTGAAATTGTGGGTATACTGCGTTGCGGTCAGAATCGCGTCCAGCGCCGCGGCGCCGTTGCCGCTGACCGCCGCGGTTTCGATGAAGTTGTCTAGCAGATCGTAGAAGATGTGCCGCGCATACACCACTTTGAACTTTTGCAAATCGACGACCGGACAATATATCCGGAATACCTGAACGCCGTTTTTGGGCGTCGGCGCGGTGACGATACGCTCCTCTGTACACCACAGGTCGTCTTTCGGCATTTCGAGCATGAGCGTGTACGCCCCGTTGATTTCCTCCTCGACGACCGCCGAAATGGGACGCAGCACGGCAAGCCCCATGCCGGAAAAGGAAGTCGCGTTCTTTTCAAAAATTTTAATCATAGACTCCTCCAGCGGGGCGTACGGGTAATGGAAACCAGCTGCCCCTGTCCGATTAGCTGATAAGCTTCGCTGTTAGAGCCGGTTTTGTAATACGGAAAACCCGACCCGGTCATTTTGGAGTTTACTATCGCCGCCCCTGTATATACGGTCAGATTATCGCTGTCTACCGTTATTGAACCGGCGACGTCCGCGAACGTGTAGGAAAGCCCGTTCAAAGTCATCTTTATCGTGCCTGTGCCGAAAACAGTGATTTTCGGCAGCGCCGACACCGTCCCCGGATTGATAAAGGAGCCGCCGCCATTTAGAAGGTTCCCGTTCGCGTCAAAGGCGAAAGAGACGGGAACATCTCCGGCGTCGTGGTACAGAAAAGGCTGGCACTCAAACTGAATTTGAAAAACGCCCCATTTGGAACTCATCCTCGCGATATCCGAAATGTTCAAAACGGTGGCGATATAGTAATACCCAAGTATGCCATCGTGCGTCAGCCTGCCGGAGCCTTGATAGGTCACGCAGATTTCCGGTATCTTTGACGAATCCGTAACCACGCACTCCACGGTCAAGACGACGCTGTCATAAGAGCCGTCCGTGGTGTGCAGAGAGCCGCTTCTGCCGGGAACCGTGTATGACGTCACGCGCTGTTTCGGAACGGGGCGCGGCGGGAGTTTTTGTACGACCAGTTTTAAGTCGGCGCTCGATACGCCGTTGAAGTTGAAGGCGTGGCTCATGGTGTTCCCCTCCTTAAGACAGTCTTGTTGGTCATATAGAACTCCAGCTCCCGCGCGAAAGCCGCCACGTCCTGGGTTCTGTTGTTGACGAAATTGTCAATCCGGATGGTGATTCCTCCGCTGTTCGACCCGTCGGCGGCTGCCGCTTCGACGCTGTTTACGGTGGATTTCAGCGCGACGTCCGTTTCAAAGCTTGCCGGTATGGATTTTTGCATATCCTTCGATACCTTCGCCATTGAGGAAACAAAGCCTTCCCCCAAACCGAGCGCCAGATTCCTGCCGATTTCGTCACGGAACCTTTTGGACGGGGAACTGATGCCGAATATCTTTTTAAGCCCGCTCATGACGCTGTCGCCGAAGCCGCGGATTTTGTCGAGTATCCACGCCGTCATGTCCTTGATGCCGTTCCAAAGCCCCGTAATCATATTTTTCCCGATTTCCTTGAGTTTGTCCGCGCTCGCGTATTCGCGGATTTTACGGAACACGC
>CAYYFY010000321.1:0-2936 GCA_964471035.1 uncultured Eubacteriales bacterium | reverse complement strand
TTTTCGTATCCGAATGACAGCAGAACGGCAGGAATGCCAACGCAAAGGGCGGCCGCCGCGCCGATAAACCAGCCCTTTATCGAGTCGATATGAAGAAAAACACGGTAGGCGATCGTGATCAGCGCGAAAGAATATAAAAAAGCGAACCTGTGCGGCAATCCCGAGGGGACGGACAAACCATGCCAAAGCGTGTTGAGTCCGCTGAAAAGCAGCGACGCCGCGAAAATCAGAGTCAGCGCCGCATATGCGATTCTCTCGCCGAGCCTTATTTTTTTCACGAAGAGGAGCAGCGGGGCCAGCAGAAGAGAGAGCATGCCGCTGTAGAGGAATGGGTACTGCGCGCCGGCGGTACGGTTATAGGCGGAATTCGTGCCGAAAAGATGTGCCAACAAAAAATCAGAAAGATTAAAAAGCAGCATTTCCTGTTCAGGGCTGATAAATAAATCCCGAAGAGCATAATATATAGGTATCAGCGAAACGGCGGCCAATGCACCGGCGAGCAGGGAGTATATCCCGAACTTCGCGAGGAGCGGGAGCAGCGCGCGGCCTTCAAGCTCCGCATCGTCGGAATCTTCAGGCGTATCGGAAGGACTGTCTGTTTCGTTCTGCTGCGTTATGGCTTTTTCATGGGATTGTGTGAGCCCCTCGTCTCCCAGAATCCGCACGAAAAAATACAGTACGGAAAACAGGCAGAGCATAAATCCCGTATAGAAGCAGGTGAAAATGGCAAGCGCCAGCGAAACGCAGTAGAGAATACCGCTTTTTTCCTCCGTGATTCTTTCAATTCCCAGCGCGATTAAGGGGAGAAAAATCAGCGCGTCAAACCAGATGATGTTGAAGCTGTAGGCGGTAAAAAAGCCGCAGAATACATAACAGAGCGTAAACGCCGGTATAGCCGCTTTCTTTTCTCCGAAAGATTTTAACAGATAGTACGAAAACGTACCGGCTGCCGCGGCGACCTTCAGCAGGACCGCAAGGTCAAAGGCATCGAAAACCGTCAATCCGGGCACGAGTATGGCTAAAAGCGTGAGCGGACTCGATAAATTGTACGCGCCGGAAGCGTAAAAGCTAAAGCCCAGTCCGTCCGCCCAGGAATACAGGAAGCCGCCGTCAAAGATGCGCGCGCGCATCTCTTCTAAAAGAGGCACATATTGTACAAAAGCGCTTCCGGACGCAAAGGACGCATCGCCGAATAAAAAACATTTTTTAATGGCGAAAACGGTTAAAAGCGATACAGACGCAAGAAAGACAGATAAAAATATAATGCGGTGTTCCGTTTTTACCTTTTTCAGCATATAATCAAACCTTCCAATAAAACTTTCTTTTACTATACCTCTTTCCCGCGGGATTTGTCAATTCTTTATTGCCGCCGCCCGCCGTAAAATCGCATTGAAAAATTATTTGAGACTTATCGAAAAAATTTAATACATTTTTTTGTAAAAGTATTTACAAAATGGATAAAAAAGTATACTATATAGAAAAGTCACGGATTATTCCCGCTTTGACATATGTATTATATAATTATACTTAAAGAATTCGGGAGGTTATCACGGTGAAAAGGAAGCAGAGTGTTTTACGAAAAAGAAAAGGCTTCACTCTCGTTGAGTTAATGATTGTCGTCGTCATCATGGCCATCCTTGTAGCGGTGGCTATTCCCGTTTATGTTTCCGTTACCAAAAACGTAGAGGCAAGAACATGCATCGGCAACTGCCGCGTTATCTCCGGACTTCTGACAAATTATATCAACGGCGTTTTCACGGGGGCACAGACGGATATTCCAAACCTACAGATCCATAAAGATGCCGATGGGCAGCCGGTGTTTACAAACGCCGATGGTTCGGGACCGGACGCGGATGTAGCCGCCATTGGCGCGTGGCTGCTCAATCAGGAACAGGATTCGATCAGTTTATGCTGCGTGGGTAACGGAGAGAACGGCGGGGTCCTGTCGGCAGAGATTATCGATCAGGTGACGGGCAGATATGTTCGCGTTACCTGTGATAAGCACTCGAATTAAACAGCGACAAGTACCTTGTAACACCTAAATCTTTAGATGTTACACGGTACTAGGATATATCGCACAATTGGGAGGCAATGAAATTGTGCAATATGTCAAATTTTAAAAAACTGTTTACAAATCCTCAAAGTGGTGCTACAATGTAGTCAAAGGTACGGAATGTTCCCGTTGGTTGTGACGGTTTTGTTTTTGTAACCCTCTCTCGGTATTGATGGCGCTGCGCGTCATAAATATAAAATTTTGTAAGGAGTGTTTCATAATGAAGTTTATGAAGAAAAACAAAAAAGGCTTTACCCTCGTCGAACTCATGATCGTCGTTGTTATCATGGCCATCCTCGTTGCCGTCGCCGTGCCGATTTACAACGCCGTCACGACAAATGCCCGCAGAAAGACCTGCGCCGCCAACGCGCGTATTCTCTCCAGCCAGGTTAATACCATTCTGATGAATAATGTCAACACAAACGCCGACGGCAGCACGGCTATTGCCGGCACTGCAGGGATGACACTTCAAGCAGCCACGCCCGCGGCGAGCATCGCTGCCGGCGCATCCGGTTCATTTGTCTCCTACCTTCAGGGCAGCATTCTTCCGGCTTGCCCCTTTGATCCTGCCAATAGGTATGTTGTTGCCGGAGACGGCAAGGTTACCTGCAACGCTGTTGGTACCCACGGTTAAGATTACTTAGCGTCAAAAAAAGGTGCGGTCGCAAGACCGCGCCTTTCTCTTTCCTCACCTTAAGATATAAAACAATAATTTTGTTAAATCAATAATTCTTGACAACGATTGTTAAAAGCGATATACTATATCTATATAAAGGGAGTGAGCGGAATGTATCAATTCTTGCGTTCAAAAAAAGCGTTTACAATGGTAGAACTGTTAATCGTCGTTATGATTATGGGGATACTTTCAGCCGTCGCTATACCC
>CAYYFY010000320.1:0-2936 GCA_964471035.1 uncultured Eubacteriales bacterium | reverse complement strand
CGGGGCATAATTGACTTTTAGCCGCCGACATGGTATATTATTGACGGCAGACCCTTGTGCGAAAGGAGCGCTTATGAATCTCTCCGTAATCATCCCCTGCTATAACGAAGAACAGAACGTCGGTTTGTTTTACCGTGAGGCGGTAAAGGCTTTCGATACGCTTCACTGTACCTATGAAATGGTTTTCATCAACGACGGCAGCCACGATAAGACTCTCCCACAGCTGCGTTCGCTTTGCGCTTTGAACGACGGACACACCGTAAAGGTCATAAATTTTTCGCGCAACTTCGGCAAGGACGCCGCCATCTACGCGGGAATGAACGCCTGTAGGGGCGACTGCGCCGTCCTTATCGACGCCGACCTTCAGCAGCGTCCGGAGGTCGCCTGCGAAATGTACCGCTACCTGTGTGAGCATCCCGAAACAGACTGCGTGACCGCCTGTCAGAAGCACCGCAGCGAGGGGAAAATCACCGCGCTGTTCAAAAACATCTTTTACCGCGTCATCAATAAGACCGCCGACACCGAATTCGTGTCGGGCGCGAGCGATTTTCGGATGCTCAGGCGTCCGATGATTGACGCCGTGCTTAAAATCGGCGAATACCACCGTTTTTCCAAGGGTATTTTCTCGTGGGTCGGCTTCAATACGCATTATATGGAATACAAAGCCGATAAGCGTGCCTTCGGCAAATCCACATGGTCGTTCTGGAAGCTTACGAAATACGCGATCGAGGGTATCGTCGGCTTTACGACCGCGCCGCTGAAAATCGCCATGGTCGGCGGGCTGATCTCGGCGTTTTTGTCGGCGCTCTACGCCGTCGTCGTCATCGTACAGAAGCTCGTCTACGGAATTGCCGTCCCCGGCTACGCGACGCTTGTCGTGCTGCTGCTGTTTCTCGGCGGTATGCAGCTGTTCTGCCTCGGACTGCTCGGCGAGTACATCTCCAAAATCTATATTCAGGTGAAGAACCGCCCCATCTACATTATCAAAGAGGTCATAGAAAATGACATTAAAAATTAAAAGGCTCCTGCTTGTCAATCGGTTTTCGGAGCTGTTCAGCATTAAAAAAATCCGTGAGCTGTGTGTACATTACAAGGAAATCATTCTATACATTATCTTCGGTGTCGTGACGACTGCGGTCAACTGGATCGTCTACTCGCTGATGGTGCATCTGCTGAACGTGGATCTGAGCGGTTTTTCGACCGATACAGTCGTCTTTGCGCTCTTCGGCGACGGTGATTTTCACGCGTTTATCGCCGCAAACTCCAAAGAGCTCGGGGCGCTGTTCATCGCCAATTTCACCGCCTGGACGGCGGGCGTGGTCGTCGCGTTTGTCACCAACAAGCTCTGGGTCTTTGAGAGCCGGATAAAAACAGCCGGCGGCATTCTTAAGGAACTCATGCTCTTTACGGCGTCAAGACTTATCACCGGCGTCATCGAGTGGTTCGGGCTTCCGCTCGTCATCATTTTAGGGCTTAATCAGACCCTTTTCGGCGTGGAAGGATTTTTAGCCAAAATCCTGATCAGTATCCTCGTCGTGATACTCAATTACATTTTCAGCAAACTCATAGTATTTAAAAAGAAAAAGGGAAAAACAGTATGAATTACGATGTCGTCATTGTCGGCGCGGGTCCCGCGGGTATCTTTACGGCGCTCGAGCTGATTCGCAACGGATTCAGCGGGAAGATGGCCCTTGTCGAAAAGGGTAAGCCCATCGAGAAGCGCCACTGTCCTAAAACAAAAACGCGGCAGTGCGTCAATTGTAAGCCGCACTGCGATATCACGACCGGCTTTTCGGGAGCCGGCGCGTTTTCCGACGGAAAGCTCTCTTTGAGCACCGAGGTCGGCGGGGATTTGCCGTCGCTGCTCGGCGAGGCGTTCACGCAGGAAATGATCGAGTATACCGACAACATTTATTTGGAGTTCGGCGCGGACGGTCATATCGAAGGCGTGAATAACAGTGATAAGGTCAAGGAAATCCGCAAGAACGCCATTCAGGCAGGTCTTAAGCTCGTAGACTGTCCGATACGGCATCTCGGCACAGAAAAGGCACAGGAGCTGTACCGCTCGGTTGAGGAATATTTAATCAAAAACGGCGTTGACGTTTACTTTGAGTACGAGTGCACGAACATTATCCTGGAAGGCGCGGCGTGTCTGGGCGCCTATATCCGCAACGGTAAAAACGAGTTGGAACTGCGCGCGGCGCATACGGTCATCGCCACGGGCAGACGCGGCGCGGAGTGGCTCGAGGGTATCTGCGCCGAGCACAACATCGCCCACCAACCCGGCACCGTCGATATTGGGGTGCGCGTCGAGGTCAGAAACGAGATCATGGAGGTCGTCAACGAGACGCTCTATGAGTCAAAGCTTATAGGATACCCCAAACCCTTTAAGAATAAGGTGCGCACCTTCTGTCAGAATCCCGGCGGTTTCGTCAGCCAGGAGAATTACGACAACGATCTGGCGGTCGTCAACGGTCATTCATATAAGGAGCGTAAATCGGACAACACCAATCTCGCCATTCTCTGCTCGCACAATTTCAATCAGCCTTTTAATCAACCTATAGAGTACGCACAGAAAATCGGCGAATTGACCAATATGCTCGGCGCCGGACATATCCTCGTCCAGCGTTACGGCGACATACTCGACGGCAAGCGCACATGGTCTAAGGAGCTGTCTCAATCGAATGTCAAGCCCACGCTGCCCGACGCCGTCCCCGGCGACATCACCGCGGCGATGCCATATCGTGCGATGCTCAACATCATCAACTTCATTGCCGCCGTCGACCATGTCGTCCCCGGCTTTGCGGCGACCGAAACGCTCCTCTACTCTCCGGAGCTGAAATTCTACAGCAACCGCATCAAAATGGACACCGACCTTAACACCAGCGTCAAGGGGCTGCATTGCTTAGGCGACTCGTCAGGGTGGACGCGCGGGC